>JANYKE010000031.1 GCA_025361685.1 Eubacteriales bacterium
CCTGCGCAATTTTTTGCGTAAGTATTTTTCCTTGTGGCGAAAGATAAATCACTTTCTTTTTAAAATTGGAGTTTTCAACAAGACTGGTATATGCATCAAGAACAGGCTGAACTGTCATAAGCATTCCGCTGCCGCCTCCGAAAGGTGAATCGTCAGTTGATTTATGCTTGTCAAGACTAAAGTCGCGAATGTTAATAGGATTAATTGAAATGAAACCATTGGCAACGGCACGCCCTATAATACTGTGATTTGAAAATGTTTCAAAATATTCCGGGAAAATTGTTAGTATGTCAAAATTCATAATTATTCAATTCCAAGGCGAACAAGTGCAGCCTTTGCAGCGGTTTGTTCAGCCTCTTTCATGCTCCTTCCCTCGCCTGTTTCCATTATGCCTTCTTCTTTAACAGTAACAGCTTTGATGAAAATTTTCTGATGGTCAGGGCCTCTTGTTCCAATTGTTTTATATATCGGCGTATTAGCATATTTTTTTTGAATATGTTCCTGCAATTTGGATTTGTAATCAATTGAATTTTCGATTGTCGCTCCATCATTAATAATAAATCCCATCGATCTTAAAATTACTTTCCTCGTCCGCAAATAATTCGAATCAAGAAATACTGCTCCAAAAACTGCTTCAACTACATCAGCTGCAATTGAAACATTAATCGACTCTTCATTCCTCATTGATTTGCCAAGTCTGATATATTCAAGAAAATTATTGCGTTTTGCACATTCAAACAGCGAAGCCTCGCAAATAATCTTTGAGCGCAAAATTGACATTTCGCCCTCTGTCATCTTCTTGTTAAGATATATGTGTTCGGAAATGCACAAGTTAAAAATTGCATCACCTAGAAATTCCAAACGTTCGTAAGAAACCGAATCCTCATTTTCATTTAAAAAAGAAGAATGAGTAAATGCAGCTATTAAAAGCTGTTTGTCATTAAAACTATATTCGATGATTTTTTCTATTTCAGCTACAAGTTTAGCCGTGTCAACTTTTATGATTTGCATAATATTCCTCATACTCACCTAAAATATAAGAGACTTGCATAAAAATAATTCCCCTTATGCAGGTCTCCAAGTATTGTATTTATGTTTTCTTGATGATAACAAATTAACCTTAAGCAGTGAATTTGCTAATATAATCAACAGCATCTCCAACAGCAGTGATTTTTTCTGCATCTTCATCTGAAATCTCAATTCCGAATTCATCTTCAAAAGCCATAATAAGTTCAACAATGTCAAGCGAATCTGCGCCAAGATCAGTTAGAAAAGATGATGTAAGTTTAATCTCACTCTCTTCAACATTCAATTGCGCAACTATTATCTTTTTTACTTTTTCAAAAACCATGATAGTCCTCCCAAAATAATATTAAGCGTTTGCTCTAATAAATATTATTACATAATAGGCAAAAGGTCAATACATTGAAAAAATATTTTTATATCAATGGATGGGTGTTGACAATAATGGCAGTATCAATTAGAATAACGTATGTGTCTTTTATATGACACATTGTGGTGGATATGGCTCAGTTGGTTAGAGCGCCAGATTGTGGTTCTGGATGTCGTGGGTTCGAATCCCATTATCCACCCCAACTATTGGGATGTAGCCAAGTCGGTAAGGCACCAGACTTTGACTCTGGCATTCGTTGGTTCGAGTCCAGCCATCCCAGCCATACGGGCCATTAGCTCAGGTGGTAGAGCACATGACTTTTAATCATGGTGTCCGCAGTTCGAATCTGCGATGGCTCACCAAAAATCACTTGCTTCTCGCAAGTGATTTTTCATTTCCGGCAACCCTTGTTCAAGGCGCGCACAATGTGATATAATAATGATAATTTAATATATAGATTTTGCCTAACAATCAGCAATTCAGAGATATTTTCAAGGAGAACAGTTTATGAAAAATATTATAATCCTGGGCGATGGAATGTCCGATTACCCTGTGCCGGAATTAAACGGCCTGACACCTCTTGATGCGGCTCACAAGCCTGCCATTGACCTTCTTTCCACTCACGGCGAGTTAGGACTAGTAAAGACCATTCCGAACGGGATACAGCCCGGAAGCGATACTGCCAATCTTTCTGTATTAGGATTTGACCCATCTATATATTATACCGGGCGTTCTCCGATTGAGGCAGTAAGTATGGGGATAAATCTTGAATCCAGCGATGTTACTTTCAGGTGCAATCTGGTTACGCTGTCAGAGGAAGATGAATATGAGAATAAAACAATGATTGATTATGGTTCAGATGAAATTTCGACTGAAGAATCCTCGATACTAATCAAGTCTTTGCAGGACAAGCTCGGTACAGATACCATAACATTTTATCCGGGAATCAGTTATAGACACTGTGTTGTTTGGAAGGTCGGCCCCAGTAACTTTTCTCTTGTTCCTCCCCACGACATCCTTGAAAAAAAGGTAAAAGACTATTTGCCTGCAAAAATTGGCGATTCTGAGATAATATACAATTTAATGATTAATAGCATATCAATTCTCAAAAATCATCCTGTAAATAAATCCCGCATTGAACGCGGCTTAAATCCTGCAAGTTCAATATGGCTCTGGGGAAATGGCAAGAAGTTGACTCTCCCCTCTTTTAAGGACAAATTTGGAGTTGACGGCGCTGTCATTTCGGCGGTTGACCTTATTAAAGGCATAGGTATTTGTGCCGGAATGAAGTCAATTGACGTGGAAGGTGCAACCGGAAATATACACACCAATTTTACAGGCAAAGCTAACGCTGCAATTAAAGCTCTTGATGATTATGATTTTGTGTATCTGCACATTGAGGCTCCTGATGAATGCGGACATAGACATGAGGTTGAAAACAAAGTTCGTTCAATCGAATTAATAGACGAATTTGTTGTTGCTCCAATATTTAAAGCAATGCAAAAATATGACGATTTCAGAATTATGATTCTCCCCGACCACCCGACCCCTTTGTCGCTGCGCACTCATACCTCAGATCCTGTTCCTTATATTTTTTATCGGCACAGCAATTCAAACATTATAAATGGCTCCGGCAAAAACTATACAGAAAAAAATGCAGCTGAGACAGGTGTTTATATTGAACACGGCTATACTTTAATAGACAAATTGATGTCAAAGGATGATAAATGAAAAAAATCGAATTATTAGCTCCGGCCGGTAATCTTGAAAAACTTAAAATTGCTATTTCATATGGCGCAGACGCAGTATATTTTGGAGGTGAAGAATATAGCCTTCGTTCTTCTGCCGACAATTTTACAATCGAGGAAATGAAGCAGGGCATTTCATATGCGCACGAACGCGGCAAGAAAGCTTATGTAACTATGAATATTATCCCTCACAACAGTGATTTTGAAGGGATGGCTGAGTATGTTAATGAAGTTTCAACTGCCGGTACAGATGCGATTATTCTTTCTGATCCGGGCATCTATAAGGTTGTAAGAGAGACAAATCCAAATATGGATATACATATCAGCACACAAGCTAATAATACAAATTTTCAAAGTGCAAAATTTTGGATTTCACAAGGTGTCAAGCGAATTGTTCTTGCCCGCGAATTAAGTCTTAATGAGATTAGCGAAATATATACTTATACAAAAGGTCAGGTTGAATTGGAAGTATTTGTTCACGGATCCATGTGCATTTCATATTCAGGCAGATGTCTTCTTAGCAGCTACATGTCCGGACGAGATTCAAATAGGGGGTCATGTTCACATCCCTGCCGATGGAAATATAGTCTTGTTGAAGAACAGCGTCCGGGAGAATATTATCCTGTATACGAAAATGAAAGAGGCACATATGTCTTTAATTCAAAAGACTTGTGTCTAATTGAGAATGTTCCGGCATTAATTGAGGCCGGTATCAGCAGTATGAAAATTGAAGGCCGCATGAAAAGCTCTTTCTATGTTGCTTCGGCTGTCAGCGCATACCGCAAAGCAATTGATTTATACTACAAAGATGGCAGCTCAGCAGTTTCCGTTGCTGCCGACGCAATGATTGGTGAAATGTCAAAAGCAAGCCATCGTCAATACACCACCGGATTCCTTTTCTCAAAAACAGGATCCGGCGATCAAGTCTACGATGATAATTCGTATATAGTTGATTACTCATATGCCGGAATAATTTTAGAATATGATTCGAATAATAAAATGTACAAGGTTCGTCAAATGAACAAACATTCTGTTGGTGATGAAGTGGAAATAATGCTTCACAACGGAGATACAATAAATACCGGCATTATTGAAATGAAAGATGAAAATGGCGATATAATATTTTCTGCGCCACATGCACGCATGATTTCTTATGTCAAATTTTCGCCCGAATCTCAGCTTTTGGCGGAGTCCATAGACCCACTCACAATCATTAGGAAAAAGCAATAAACACGAACACATTATTTCTTTAATGAAACCGCTACCCCATCTCCTGTTTCCAAAAATATTGTTGTAAGTCCATCGTTATCTTTTAACATTTCAATATATTTTCTCAATGCCCGCACTGCTGTAATATGTTTTTTCGGAGCATCATCCTTTTCAACCATTCCGTGAAAATAGACATTATCGCTGATTAACAGACCTCCCGAGTTCAGCATATTGAAACAAAATGGAAAAAATTCATTATACTGTCCTTTAGCGGCATCAATAAAAATAAAATCATATTTTTTTCCGGAAGCGAGCAGGCACGGCAAAATGTCAGTTGCTTCACCCGGAATCACCTTTACGATCTCAGCGATGTCAAATCTGTCAAAATTTTGACGAGCTTCATGTACCTTGTCATAGTCTCGCTCAATAGTGTCAATTAAAGTTAATCCGCCTGTCTGCATCGAAATAAATGTAGCAGAAAACCCGATTGCAGTGCCAATTTCGAGCACTTTATCGGGCTTATGAATTTTAAGCAATATCTCCAATAACAGCGAAGTATCTTCCTTAATAATAGGAATATACTTTTCTTCTGCGTATTTTCTTAACTCAGATAGCTCATAAGTAAGCTTCGGTATTTCTAACATTTATGCACCATATTTCTTCTTTGCTGCCAAATGCTCTTTATATGTTTTTGTAAAGAAATTGGTTCCGTCTCCCTTTGCAACAAAATACAGATAACTAGTTTTATCAGGATAAAGTGCGGCTAAAATTGAATCTTCGCCGGGAGAACAAATCGGCGTCGGAGGAAGTCCTGGATTAAGATAAGTATTATATGGACTCACAATTGAAGTATCTGCATCAGTAAGTTTGGGTGAATAACTTCCATTCTGGTCATATAAAATATACTGAATTGTAGCACATGACTGCAGTTTGTTCAAACTCTTGTCGCTGTTTGCAAGTCTGTTATGGAATACGCTGGAAATAATTCTTCTTTCAGCAGACACAGCTGATTCTTTTTCAATTATTGATGCGAGAATAAGAACATCATATGGTGACATTCCAAGTTCTTTTGCACGGTTATAATATTCATCTTTAAATACTACATCAAATCTTGCAATCATTTGGTCAAAAATTTCTTTTGGCGGTGCCTTTACGCCAAAATTATATGTATCCGGGAAAATTATTCCTTCTAGGCGTTTTTCAGTATCCTTTGGCAAATATTCCGTCATTCTCGAATTGACGGTATAAGTAAGTGCTGCCGATGACATCTGATCTGCTGCGACAATATTTGATTGTGACAATTTATCTGAAATCTGTTTAAACGAAAAGCCCTCAGGAATTGTAACCTTAACTATTTCCGGTGCCTCTGATAATTTGTCCATTAATTCTGAATAAGAAAGTTTTTTGCTGACAATATGTGTTCCTGCCTTATATGTGCCATCATATCCATTATACCTGGACATTAGGCTATAAATAAACGGAAATGCAACTAGTCCGTTTTGCGCAAGAATATCTGCAATTTCCGAAGACCCTGCACCGGATGGTATGGAAATAAAAATCTGGTCTTCAGGAGCTATTTGAATAACCGGTTTAAGATTTTCGTCGGTGTCATTCAAAATGACTGATGCATATGCAAAGCTTCCGCTCAGAACAAACACAATTAATGCAATTGCAATTACTTTAATTCTTCCAATTGAACTTGATTCACGTTTAAGAGCTTTGGCCTCGTGCGCCGCTTTTAGCCTTTTTTTCTCGGCAAAACTTAATTCATTCCTTTTCGAAACTCGCTTTTTGGGTGGACTGTTTCTCACCCTGAAAGTGTCAATCTCTTCGAGTTCATCTTCAAGAACATGAGGTGTCGCAGTATACTTTCTTTGAATTTCTTCCATTCTAGATATTGGCTTTTGCTTTGCAATATTTTTTTGATTTCGGCGTTGCGACAAATAGCCACTACGCGTGTCTTCTTTAGACTGTTTAAAAAATTGTGCTACGGCTTCCTTGCGCTCCAAATCACTATCAAAGGAACTGCCGTTGTTACTGTCATTGTTATTATTATTTAAATTCAATTTGAAATCCGGCTTTGCTACTTTTTTAGCAAGATTAGAATCATTGTTATCCTTGTCTTCATTCCCAAATTTCATGGAAAAATCCATTTTGCAATTCTCCTTTCGAATCAATAATAATATTACACAAAAATTATATCACCAAAATTATTTTTCGTCAAAACATGATTCTATTTCAGCTCGGCAATTGTCACTCCTGTTTCGCCCTCCCCGAACGTTCCAAGTCTAAATCCCTTTACACGCTTGTCTTTTTTCAAAAATATTTGAACTCCGCTTCTTAACATTCCGGTTCCTTTCCCATGGATTATTACGACACTGTGTAGGCCGGCAACGCAGGCATCGTCAATATATTTATCAATGGCGGGTATGGCTTCATCAACATTCAGTCCTCTAACATCAATTTCTTGCGAAATAGTTCTTGTAATATTCGTCATTCCCGACGAGTTATAAGATAATCCCGCTCCACTCGCATCGCTCTTTGAAAGCAAATCTAAAGCAGCTGCTTCAATATCAGAAATATCTATATTTGCCTTAATCGCACCAATCTGAACAAGCGCTTGGCCTTTTAATTTTCCATCGCGATTCTTTTGCGGAGTTTTGATAACGATGCCTTCTTTGTCCATTGAAATAACATGTACCAAATCCCCCTCTTTCAAAGACAATTGAACACCATTCTTTCTTAATGGTGAGTTTGTTCTGCCTACAAAAGCAGTTTTGCTTAGCGAAGATGCATACTCGTCTTCGCTGCTCTTAAGTTGTCTCCTAAGCTCCTCTACACGCTTCCAATCCGACTTGTCCATACTCGACATTTCACTGTTTCTGATTTTCTGAAGCTCAGCAATGATTTCCTTTGCCTCTTCCCGTGCATTTGCAACAATTAGCCTGGCTTCATCATATCCGTCAGAAATAATATCATTTTTCTTCTTTGAAATGGATTTTTTTTCATTTGCCAATTCATCTCGCAGTTTCTCTGCTTCCGACTTGTATCGAGCGGCTTCTTCCATTGCCATCTTTGCTTCTGATCTGTCCGCCTCAATGTTACCAAGTATTTCCTCAAATTTGATATTGTCTTCACTTAAATACAAATGGGCTTTTTGAATTATTATGTCCTTAAGACCGAGTTTTGATGATATGGCAAATGCGTTGCTTCTTCCCGGCACCCCTATTAATAGTTTGTATGTTGGTTGTAGCGTTTCCGTCGAAAATTCGCAGCAGGCATTTTCGACACCTTCCGTCTTTATAGCATAAATTTTTAATTCGCTGTAGTGAGTAGTTGCGGCAACACATAATCCCTTATGACGCATATGCTCAAGTATTGAAGTTGCAAGTGCAGCTCCCTCGGTTGGGTCTGTTCCTGCACCAAGTTCATCAAGTAGTACCAATGAATTTTCTTTTGCAATTTTAATTATCTCAACAATATTTTTCATGTGAGATGAAAATGTGCTTAAGCTTTGTTCAATGCTTTGTTCGTCTCCTATATCGGCAAATATATCATTAAAAATGCGCAGAGAACTTTCTTCCTTTGCCGGGATATGCAAACCGGCCTGCGCCATCAGAGAGAGCAACCCTAGTGTTTTTAAAGTAACCGTTTTGCCTCCTGTATTTGGCCCGGTAATAACAAGAATTCGAAAATCCTTTCCCAGCCTGACATCAATTGGAACGACCACATCTTTTTTAATTAATGGATGTCTCCCTTTGATAATATCAACAAATCCTGTCAATGATACTTTCGGAGAAATTGCATTCATATCCAAACTTAATTTCGCCTTGGCAAATATAAAATCAATCTCCCCGATAATATTGACATTTTGTATAAGCGAATCCGAGATCAAGGCTACCTGTGCCGAAATCTCATATAAAATCCGTTCGACCTCTTGTTCTTCCTTAATTGTTTCGCGCTTGATGTCATTATTAGCCTCAACAACAGCCATAGGCTCAATAAAAAATGTCGCACCACTTGAAGAAACATCATGCACAATTCCGGGAAAATCATTTTTATACTCACTCTTAACAGGAATTACATATCTGTCACCTCTCATAGTAATTATTGAATCCTGCATAAGTTTTTGATTCGAAGATGACGATATGATTTTATTCAATTTTTCTTTTATCGATGTCTGCAATCTACGTATCTTGTTTCGTATTTTTGAAAGTTCTGAACTCGCAAAATCAGAAATTTCCGTTTCGGAAATGACAATATCGCCAATCTCACTTTCAAGTTCCTTATATGTTTCTAAGCTGTCGGCAAGACTGCAAACAGCATTTCCGCTAAATGCTTCCTTTTCATCTTTTGCATAATCCTTTAGCTGTCGAACACCTCTTAATACAGTTGCAATGTTTATTAATTCCTCTGGCAACAGCACAGAACCCTTTGAAGCACGCAAAACACTATCTCTCACATCTCTTGTTCCTGTCATCGGAGGATTGCTTTTCCTGAGTATAAGTTCAACTCCATCTGAAGTATCGGATAAAGCTCTTTCAATAATAACAGGATTAGTTTCGGGAACAAGAACAGAAATTTTGTCTTTAGCTATTTTACCCTGTGCGTATTTTCCAAGTAACTTTAAAATTTTGTCATACTCTAAAATGCGTAGTGTTCGTTCATTCATCTTTCATATTAATGCCTTGGATATGAACATTAACTTCAATGCTTTCAAATCCACAAAAATCACTGACAGCTTTTTTAACGCTTTCCTGGCACTTCCAAGCAACATCAGGAATTCTCATCCCATAATCGACAATAATATACAAATCAATAATTGTCTTCTGATCATTTACTTGAACCTTAACGCCCTTTGAAAAACTCTTCTTTCCAAGCATTGTGGCTATATCTCCCGAAAGTCCACCGCTCATTCCGGCAACACCTGCTACATCAATGCATGCTATTCCGCTTATCGTTGCAATAACGTCTGAATTAATTTTAACGTTACCCATAAGATTAGAACCACCGACAAGATTTGTTTCGATAGTTTCAGTGTCTATGTTATTGTTATTAATATCTTCTGACATAATTCACACCTCCAAATTTTTTGGTAACTACTATTTTATTATTTTTTTTATTCAATAAACATTATATGTTTGCCTTATCTGTATCATCAAGTCCTTCAAGAGATTCAAGTTCATCTGATTCATCGCTGTATTCATCACAGTCGCACAATAATTCAATCACTTCGCCGCATACCGGACATTTAACATTACCGTCATCATCAATTTCATCAATATCATATTCAAGCTCTGAATCACAGACAGGGCATGTAATGTCAAGCAATTCATCTTCAAGATCTTCAAAAACATATTCCTCGAGATCTCCCAAATCCTCATCAACTTCAACAATATACTCTTCAATATCATCTTGCCTTTCAGACATATCTTCAATCTCAAATGCAATCATTTTTAGTGTGTCCAAAATTTCAGCAAGAACTCTTCCTTCATTGCTTTCTTTAACATTCAATCCTTCCGCAAGTCCCTTAATGTAAGCTACTCTCTCACTGATTGTTGCATATTCCATTCCATCATTTTCCATAATAATATACCTCCATTATTTTTTATGCGCGCTCCATATAGTCGCCGGTTCTGGTGTCAATTTTTATTACTTCACCTTGATCAATAAATAAAGGAACCTTAACCTGTGCCCCTGTTTCAACCGTTGCAAATTTTGTTGCTCCTTGAGCAGTATCACCTCTGAATCCGGGTTCGGTTTCGGTTACTAATAATTCAACAAATGTAGGCGGCTCAATTGAAAATACACTGCCCTTATGTGAAAGGACTTTACAAGTCATATTTTCTTTTACAAAATCAAGACTGCTCCCAACAACTTCCTTATTAAGCGGAATTTGTTCATAGGTTACTTCATCCATAAAATAGAAAAGTCCTTCATCCGAATATAGATACTGCATATCCTTGCGCTCAATCCTCGCCTTTTCCATTTTATCATTCGGGTTAAAAGTTCTTTCAACTATTGATCCGGAAATTATATTTTTAACCTTAGCTCTAACAAAAGCAGCGCCTTTGCCGGGTTTGACATGCTGAAAATCCACAACCTGAAAAATTTGTCCATCCAATTCAAAAGTAACTCCGTTTCTAAAATCTCCAGCAGAAATCATATTTTTCTCCTCCAAAACCTTTCTTCATTTATTGAAATTTATATCACAATAATATATTACTTTGCGTTAAAACACAAGCATAAGTTGTCATTCTATTGCTCATCAAATTTTTTGCCGGTAATTATTTCGCAGGCTGTTGCGTACTTCGAAATCGTAAAAGCAACAACTTCCTCAGGAAGTTCGGGTGGCGGAACAACTCCGGCTAATCCTTCTCTTGTGAGCCAATCTCGTAAAGGCTGCTTGTCAAAACTCAATGGAGTCTCTCCTACTTTATACTCAGCAGCATTCCAGAAGCGACTTGAATCAGGTGTCATGGCTTCATCACCGAGGACAATTTGACCATCTTCCGAGAGTCCAAATTCAAATTTTGTATCAGCAATAATTATTCCTTTATCTTTAGCATATTTGCTGCAAGCGTTGTAGACAGCAATGCTCTTGTCTTTCAATTGATTTGAGATTTTTTCTCCAAGTCTGTCAACCATGTTTTCAAATGTTATGTACTCATCGTGTTCACCCTCAGGAGCCTTGGTTGAGGGACAGAAAATCGGCGTTTCAAGCATTTGTGATTCTTGCAATCCTTCCGGAAGTTTAATGCCGCAAACTGTTCCGGTCGCCTTGTAACTTTTCCAGTTCGAACCGGTAAGATATCCGCTTACAACACATTCGATGGGAAACATTTTCAGTCTTCGCACAAGCATCGATCTGCCGGTAAGCTTATCTGCCATATTGCAGTACGGCTCAGGAAAATCAGCAACATTGGTCGATATCACATGATTTTCGACGATATCCTTGGTGTAATTAAACCAGAATTCTGAAATCTTATTTAATATAATACCTTTGCCAACAATTGGTGTTGGCATAATAACATCAAAAGCTGACATTCTGTCCGATGTTACAATAATAATACCTTTCTCTCCTGCGTCAAATATCTCTCTGACCTTGCCACTAAAAATACTATTAATTTCGCTGTTCATAAATAATTCCTCTCAAAAAGTATTTTGTTACAGTTCACTATAATATAGTAATATTTTTATCTGCTTTTGTCAAAACTTCCGTTTGATTTTTGCCAATTGCAACGATATCTTCAATTCTTATACCGCCAAAACCCGGTATATATATACCCGGTTCAATGGTAACAACCATACCATCTTTAAGCAAATCACTTGAAACAGGTGACAATCTTGGCAATTCATGTGTCTCCAAACCAATGCCATGTCCGAGACTGTGGCCAAATGGCTTTTTGAAGCCCTCATTTTCAATTATTCTAATCACTTCATCGTGAAGCGACGAACAGCTAACACCTTCTTTTGCCATATTTATTCCTTCAGTTTGTCCTTTCAAAACGGCATTGTACATTTTGACAAATTCTGAATCCGGGTTTCCGCAAAAAATTGTACGTGTAATATCAGAGCAGTATCCTTCAAAAACACATCCAAAATCCATAATTATTGGCACGCCTTCTCTAATACATGTATAATCTCCCTGGGCATGAGGCATCGAGGTCCTTGCTCCCGAAACAGAAATCGTATCAAAAGCAGCTCTTTCGGCGCCATTCTTTTTCATAAAATATTCAAGTTCAATTGCAATGTCACGCTCAAAAATTCCGGGTTTTATATAATTAATAATATGTGCAAACGCCATGTCTGCTATATTAACTGCTTTCCGAATCTTATTAATTTCTCTATGGCTCTTTTGCATTCGCATTAATGCTAATTTATTACTTGCATTTGTTATTTTTATTCCTAAAAATTTTTCTATAATTTTTTCATATGTATAAACAGAAATAGTATTATTTTCAATACATAATTCATTAACATTAAATTTTACAATTTGTTCGAGTACATCCTCAAAATTTTTGCAAAGACAGACTTCCCACTCCCCGACCTCACTCTTGGCTTGCTCATAATATCGTGAATCAACATAAATTTTTGAAACATCATCGCCATAAACAACGTATGCCAATGAGCCGGCAAATCCGGTCATGTATCTTATGTTGGCTAGGTCAACCAGCAACGTTAATGTCATGCCCTGTGCACCTCAAGCAAATCAATTGCATCTTTATAACCTTCTGTTCCTCTTCCGAAAATCTGACCAATACAAACGTCCTTTATTACGCAAATTTTTCGAAAATCCTCTCTGTCATATATATTGGAAATATGCACTTCTACCGTTGGAATATTCACTGATGCAATTGCATCGCGTATAGAATATGAATAATGTGAAAGAGCTCCCGGATTTATGACGATTCCATTAACTGTTCGTGCTGCTTCTTGAATACAATCGATAATGGCACCTTCGTGATTTGATTGAAAACATCTAACACTATAACCTTTTGACAAGCAATATTCCGAAATCATACTTTCAACATCGTCAAGAGATTCGTGTCCATAGATATCAGGCTCACGAACACCAAGCAAATTTAGATTTGGTCCGTTAATCACAAGTATGTTCATATTTTTTCTCCGTTTCGCTGATTATTTTTTGTAAATCTAGTAAAATGCTGTCAAACAATTCTATTAATGCGTTGCTTGAAAGCGGCTTATTATCTGTCCATATCTGATATGATAAAATTGCCTGCATGACCAACATGCCAAGTCCATTAAACGATGGACAGTCATTTCGAATTCCCTGTGACATAAATGTTGTTAGTGAAGGATTGTATACTATATCGTATACTATTTGTCCTGAAGATAATTTTTGACTATCCCTCATTGGCGAAAATTCTTCTTTGCCAAGCATTCCAAGCGGCGTCGTATTTATTATAATTGATGAAAATTTTATGTAGCGGCGATATTCTTCCCAATCCAAATGAAGCGGCGTGCAAATATTCGAGTCTAGCTTATTACAAAGCTTTTCAGCATTTTCAAAAGAACGGTTTGCTATGTAAATTTCTTCGCTTCCTGCTTTCAAACAGGCATACGCAATCGCTGCTGAGCTTCCGCCGGCCCCAAAAATAAAAACACTTTTTTTATCAACTGTTGTTCCCGTCTGTAATTTAAATGCCTCAATGAAACCGGGTCCATCCGTACTGTACCCCTCTGTGCGGCCATCAATAATTTTTACTGTATTAACCGAACCGGTGGCTTTAACATCCTCTGAAACCCAATCGAGAATTTCAGGCATACGTTCTTTGTACGGAATCGATACATTAAATCCCAAAGCATTGGCTTCAACAAGCTGTTTGACTGACGAAGAAAGTTCATCCGCTTCAACTTCGCACAATAGATATTTAAAGTTGTTACCATAATATTCATTCAGTTTAGCGTGAATATAAGGTGAAAGGCTATGCCCCACCGGATTAGCCAGTAATGCAATTATCCTAACGTCACGCAAATCAAAGATCATGTTCTTCTCCAATCAAATATTGCAAAATTATCCGGCATCATCTGTATCATAAATAGCAACAATATATGGATGATTTGGATTATAATGTGTTAACGTATCAGGATTATCAACTCTGCCGATAGGTCTAATATTTTCACCCTCAATCTCCTCTGCAGCATCACCTAAATCAAGTCTTATTTTATTAGCATACTCACCAATACACGCAGCAACCAATGGAAATCTTTCATATAAATCTGATGATTCGCCTGCATCAAGTTCAAGATTGTATAACTCGTTGCAAATATCATAGACCGGATTTTCCCATGTCATTTGATCGTATTTTCTAATGTGTAATTTCCAGTCACCAATTCTGACTGCTTCAAGTATTTTCTTGTGATAATAAACAACCACTCCACGTTCAGACTTTTGCTTTTCAAGTTTCAGTGCCAATTCAATTTTCTTGATTTCTTTATTCTCATCAATGCTGCTAATTATCGTTTCACTAATATTGGTTTTCAAATTAACATCAGTTGTAATATTTTCATTATCACCAAACAATATTGGTGATAAGTCAATGCCATCAATAATTCGGTCGCCCGGCACTTCAAGTCCGGCAAGTAAAGCAATCGTTGGATATAGATCAATTTGTGCAGCAATATTTTTTGATACTATACCTTCACATATTTTACCTTTCCAGTGAAAGAACCCCGGAACTCTCATTCCGCCTTCCCATGTAGTGCCTTTCGTGCCTCTTAAAGGGGCATTTGAGCCACCTTTATATGCCTTCGAGCCATTATCAGAGGTAAATATTATTAATGTATCCTCATACAAACCTTGTGCCTTTAACTCTGTTACCAATGCATCAGTGGCCCAATCAATCGCTTCTACGCAAGCTCCGTAATCACCATTCTTTGATTGCTTAACAAAGCGCTCAGCCGCAAGCAGCGGCAGGTGGACATGCATATGCGCAAAATATAGAAAGAACGGTTTGTCCTTGCTTTTACGAATAAATCGTATGCCCTGTTCAACATATCTTTCGGTAAGTGAACGCTGATCGGGCTGTTCTTCAATCACTTCATTGTCGCAAATTAAAGGTAGCGGCGGGCGGAACTTAATCATATCCGGGTCGGTCTCAATATTTCTTCCACCTTGTCTAGCCATGTCATTGCTATATGGCAAACCATAATAACTGTCAAATCCATGAGCCAAAGGCATAAAATCAAGTTGATCCCCACAGTGCCACTTGCCAACAATCATTGTAGAATAATCAGCTTCCTTTAGCAGTTTCGCAATTGTAATTTCAGATTGATTAAGTCCAACTCCTTGACCGGGAAAAAGAACAATCTTTCCTTCATAACTGCTGAATCCGATTCTGTTTGGCCAGCAACCGGTGAGTAAAGCACCGCGGGAAGACGTGCAAACAGGCGAAGTTGCATAAAAATTATTAAAACGCATTCCTTCTGCCGCCAGCAAATCCAGAGTCGGAGTAGCATTTAGTTTTGAACCATAACAGCCGATATCTCCGTAACCGAGATCATCGCAATTTATCAACAGAATATTGGGTTTTGAACCAATCGTTTCTTTGTTTGTAGAATCACTCACTATGTTCTATCTCCTTTTCAGTCTTAAGTCATCGCCTCTAAAACCGAGTATGTCAAAATTGCCGACGATGCGCGAACCAACTCGCTCTGTATATCGCTCGAAAATATCGGAAATTCCTAAATTCGTTGAAATAATTGTTTTACATATCCTTGCTGAATCCGCTGCAAATCTTGAATCGAGTACACTCAGAATTGAAGAGTATTTCGATTCCGAAATTACTTCAGTTCCAAGATCATCAATAATCAGCAAGTTGCAATCAAAAATAAAATTGTATTTAAAATCATCATACTCGTTGTTTACCCCATCATTAAATTGAAAGAAATTATGGCGTGACATAATATTCAACATCTCTGAAGCCGGTAAATATAAAACTGAAAAACCCAGCTCAATAATTTCGTTTGCAATGCATCCGGATAAAAAAGTTTTTCCAAGTCCCGGCGAGCCGGAAAAAAGTAAATTTTTTGATGCTCCACTTGTAAATTTTGAAACGAACTTTTCGCATTCAGCTTTTATTTCTAAAATATTTTTTTTTGCCGCTTCGTCATCACTGTACAAGCTAATGTCAAACTTTTCAAAAGTCTGTGCCTTTAGCAACGGAAAATTCGATTTTCCGAAAAGAGCCTCGAGTTTTTTTTGTGTATAACACTTGCATTCTTTAACTCTGTTGCCGATAGAAATATATCCCGAATCCTTGCAAACCAAACATTCATAGCATGAATCGTAATATCCATCATCAATTCCTGCGTCTTTAAGAATCTTGTTCTTCTTTGAAATCAAATTTGATGAAGCATCCCTATACTCAGCGTTCAACTGTGAAGAATATGTTTCATCCGCGCCAACAATATTTTTGCAGTAATTCAGTGTTAGCGAGGCAAGTTCTTTACTTATCAGTTTAATTTCTGGCAGCTTCTTCTCAAGTTCTTCTTTAAGAAAAATCAGTCGAGACTCTGCTAAATCTTTTTTTTGTGCATATTCAATATTCAACTGACTTATTATGTTTTTGTTCATGATTGTTCCTTACTGTTTATATATAATTTTTCAAGAAATGATTCATCATATTCGCGTTGTGAAAAATTACTCTTCTTATTATTTCGAGCTTCGGAAGCAGCTTTGCTTTTTGGTTTCTTATCAAAATAATCGGCTTCAAACAAATCAATTTCTTTTGCATCGGTCAATTTATTATTATGCCATTTAGTAATTATAGCGTCAATATATCTTAAGCTCGGCTGTGAAATCTTGGTAGTCCTTTTAAGCGCAAGTTCAATAATATTTGATTCATATTTGTATATATTTACCCACTTCACTACATACTCTTCCTCATATTCTGTAAGCATACGCTTCAAATTTAATTTTGTATAAATTAGCTTGCAAATCTTTTTAACCTTTTCATACTGCATTTGATAATCTTCAACATCGGAATATGTTTTTACATTATTTTTAAACCATGTCTCCGCAACCTTCGTAATATATGCTTTATTAAATGAATTGTTGTTATAGCAATATTTTAACAAGGAGTACATTGCTTCTTCATCAAATTGATATTTTTCAAACCACATAATAATATCATAATACCAAGTCGGAGACATTACCCCATGAAAGAACTCTGTGTTGATTACTTCCATTGTCTTGTTACGTGATTTATTAATTTCAATATTTTTTTTATCAGCAGAAGGCATCTGCGAAGTTTTGGCATGGACAAGTTTTTCTATTACCTTACTCTTTAAATCAACCGGAATTATTCCCCTTCTATCCACCTCAACAATACCCAATTCAACCAGATTTGCAATTGACTTATTTATATTCTCAATCGATATACATAACTCTTTTGAAATTTCCCCTCTGACAGTGCGTTTGCCATGTTTATTCAAAAACATACAATAAAGATATATCTTTACATCTTCTCCATTCATTAACGGAAGATAATCCGTGACAAAAACGTCAGGTATTTGGGTATCGGAATATAAAATTGAAATCTGTGACTCGAAAAACATTTTAACCTCCAGGCAGTGACAGCTTACTCATTTTTGTGAAATTGTGCAAAAAAATAGATGAAACTATTAATATTAATACTATAACAGTAACACCTATATTTTTCAAGAGAGACAATGAAATAATTATATTACACGGTCACCGTCTGATATACCCACATCTGGGGCATTCTGTTTGGCTTAAAGCCACCCGCGCCGAGCATTTCGGGCATATCCAGCCTGCCGGATGCGTGGTAGTTCCTCTAGATTGCGCCTGCTGCTGCGGAATCCCCTGTGACAAGGCATTAATCTTTTTATTTAGCAAATTTACTTTATTATTAAGGTCATTATATTTCTTGAGTAATTCCTGATTCTGTTTATTTAATTTTCGGGTTGCGGCAAAGGCATCCTCACCCATTTCAGTCTTTTGATTCATATTCTTAACTAAAAATACAATTACAAAAACTGCTAAAATAGCTATCCCAAACCCTAATATTATCACATCAGTTATACTGTTCATATTCGACTCCTTCAAGTTTTTGTAGGCGCTTGGCTACTTCTTTAAAAATCAAAGTATACTATTCACTACTTTGGCAACCTCTCCCCGTTTCATGTTATTCCCGGGTTTGAATGTTAAAACTCCATTTGAATCTGAATATCCGTTTACTATTCCATTTCGTACACAAAGAGCCACTGATGCTTTTGCCCAGGAACTGATTTTGCTATTATCGGAAAAAATATCCAATTCAGTTTTCACCGCTGAATCCGAAAGCCAAAAATATCCGTCAATTTCAGCGAGGCAACGAGCTATAAATGTTATCATAGACTCTCTGGTTATTGCGCTGTCAGGACCGAATTTTTCGTTCCCTATTCCATTCGAATCAGCAATTCCCGAATTTACTGCCGATGCAACATATGAATAATACCATTGACTCTTTTTCACGTCAGTGAATTTGTCATAGTCGGCTGCAGAATCGTATTTCGCGTATGCAACTGTTAGCATTTTAATTACTTCTGCACGTGTAATTGTATTGTCCGGTCTATACGTTCCGTCAGTATATCCGCTCATAATCCCTTTTGAAGAAAGTGAAAGAATGCAGCCGGCAGCCCAATGTTCTTCTCCCCATGATGTA
>JANYKE010000044.1 GCA_025361685.1 Eubacteriales bacterium
TTTTGATATAGGGCAGGGGACATGTAAATAAAATGATACATATAGTTTTCACAGATTCCGCTGATTGTAATGTTAAGTTTTTCGTAATCTCCATTTTTGATATATATTGTATCTCCGATATTTGCTCCCAATAATTTTGCAAGCTTTTCCGTGATTATTACACTGTCATCCTGCATCTGCAATTCGGAGGCAGTTGTGCGATCTCTCAAAATAATATATTGACTAATTGTTGAGGAATTTTCCGGCACGACTAAATTGCATGTCAAAGCTTTATCGCTGTAGCCTATATCAATTTTATTTATGTGCATTTGGTTTTGTGACTGAAAACTTTCCTTCTGTTTGATTGAAATAAATAACGCGTCCCTGTTCTCTGCAGAAATATTATCCTTTAGATTTATTGAAACCTGATATTTCATTAGCTCACCATACTGCTTGTCGCCGATTGTTTTAACTGCGTCTCCCAATCCAAATCCGACAAGCAAAAGCGCAGTGCAGCCTGCGACACCTATTACTGTCATAAAGAATCTGCTCTTATATCTCAGAATATTTCTTGCCGTGACTTTTTGTGTAAATTTGAGGCGGCTCCAAATAAATTTAACTTTTTCGAGTATGATTGGTTTGCCTGCTTTCGGAGTTCTTGGACGCATGAGAGATGCTGCATTGGAATTAAGTTCACCGATACTTACAATTAAGGAAGATACACAAGTTACAGCAAGACTGACTCCAAATGCAAGTGCTGCAAAAGGAATATCGAATATCATTATGGTTTTGGGCAACGCATAAAGCACAGAATATGCATTTATGATAACACCGGGGAACATTGTAAACCCAATCGCCAGTCCGATTCCGCTCCCGATTATACTTGCCATCAACGCGTATATTAAAAATTTGAAAATAATTGTTTTTCTTCTGTATCCCAATGCTTTGGTCGTGCCCATATACATTCTCTGCTCTTCGACCATTCGCCCCATGCTCGTAAAGCAAATAAGGATCGAGACCAAAATAAAAATCAAGGGGAATACTGTTGCAAGCGCGGCTGTTCTGTCGGCAGCATTTCTGTAATCAACGTATCCTACATTTGTATCTCTTCCCAGAACATACCAGTTCACAGCAGGAATCGAATCAATCTTAGCCTGAGCATCATCAAGCTTTTTTAGCGCATCTGCAAATTCCAGACTCGCTTTTGCCTTGCCATCCTCATAATCTATTTTCGCCCTGTTCAAATCCGCCTGCGCTTTTTTTAACTCAGCCTCTTTAATATCAAACTGCTTCTGCGCATCGAGTTTCCCTGCATCAAGTTTCTGTTGCTGAACATTTAGCGAATCAATCATGCTTTGATATCCGGGCATCATTGTTGCTCCCGCCAATTGCACTTTCCCCTGATCAATCTGCTTCTGCGCATCAGCAAATGTTTTCTCGCTCTGTAATTTAGCAGCATCCAGTTGCACCTTGCCATCAGTGATTTGCTTTTGCCCGGCTCTGATTTTCTTTAATGCATTTGCAAGTTTTAGATTCGCATCTTTGACAGATTTGTCATATTCCTGCTTATTCTCATCAAGCGTCTTTTGTGCATCAGTTTTTATGGTTTGAAATCTAATGTCTGCTCTCTTTGTTGCAAATGTTTCCAGCTCACTTTTTAGCAAAGCAATCGCGTCATCATACCTTGTGCTGTATGCCTCTATATTGTTATCAATCGCCGCAGTAATAAATATGCTGCTGTAATAATCAACTTTGAAGTCGCTGCCCGGCACCAGCATGAATGCTGAAACCTGCCCGTTTCCAATCGTCGTTGTTCCTCTGTCTCTGGAAATATAATATGGCGAATTTACAATGCCGACAACTGTGTATTCGCTCTGAGAAATTTTGTCAGCTAAAATACTTTTGTCACCGGAATTGATTTTTATTAAGTCACCGATCTCATAAGTAGTTCCGGTCCATGCGCTTTTTTCTATTGCACACTCGCCGCTTTTTTCGGGCAGTCTGCCACTCACTATTTGCGGGCAATTAATAAAATCGTTATTGTCGGAAGACAAATCATCGGGAAGTGAGTTGATTCGCAAAATCTTTTGATTGTTGCCGATTGAGGCTGTAACGTCCAGGGAATACATCGGCATAATACCTTTTGTTCCCGCGACTTCTTTAATTGCGACCAAATCGGCGGCGTTAAATCCGACTGTCGAGGCAAGTTTAAAATCCATAAATTGCTGATCTTTATAGTACTTGTCTGCGGTCAGCTTCATATCCGGACTTGTCGTTTTTATGCCGACAAAAAATGCCGTTCCTAGCGCAATGATTGCGATTATGGCAATAAAGCGGCTGAATGTTTTTTTTATTTCTCTGAAAGTGTCTTTTAGAAAAGCGTTGCGCATTACCACTCAATCCCTTCAATTGGAGTCGGGTGGTCGTTTTGAGTGATGCTCTCAACCAGGCCATTTTTCAACTTGATAACTTTGTCGCCCATTGGTGCGACGGCACTGTTGTGCGTTATAACCACGACGGTCATCCCGGTATTCTTACACGTGTCGTGCAAAAGTTTTAGAATTGATTTGCCCGTGACATAGTCGAGCGCTCCGGTTGGCTCGTCACATAGAAGGAGTTTAGGATTCTTGGCCAATGCGCGCGCTATTGCAACTCGCTGCTGTTCGCCGCCGGAAAGCTGAGCCGGGAAATTGTAAAATCTGTCGGTTAGGCCAACCTGATTGAGCACAGTCTCCGGATCAAAATGATTCTTGCAAATCTCGGTCGCGAGCTCGACGTTTTCGATTGCGTTAAGGTTTGGGACCAGGTTATAAAACTGGAACACGAATCCAATGTCGTTTCTTCTGTATTCGGTTAGCTTCTTTGAAACGAGGCTGCTTATCTCGTTGCCGTCCACATGCAGGCTGCCGCTTGTCATTGTATCCATGCCGCCCAAAATATTTAACACGGTGCTTTTGCCGGCACCGCTCGCGCCCGATACAATTGCAAAATCGCCCTTGTCAATTGTAAATGAAACTCCATTTACCGCGTGGATTTCCACGTCGCCGACCTTATATGTTTTTGTAACTTCACTTAATGTAATAAACCCTTCCAATTTTTCATTCTCCTTCTAATTCTTTTATGATCTTTAATAATTCTTTCTGAGATTCTTTGTTAAAATGCTCTGCGACAAAATTCTTCTTCATTCCCAATGCCAACTCAAGTGTGTTAACAGTTGATGACATAAATTCATCTGCTCTGAAATATTCATCCGCTGAATAAAGTGCTAAGTAGGTAATGCTCCCCATTGCGACTATGATAACGCTATTAAATGCATCGACATTTTTGATATCACCGCGCCTTATTCCTTCAGCCATAAGTTCACGCAAATCAGGCTCAACCTTTTGCAGCGACAAATCTCTGAAGTGGATTATTATTTTTAAATTGTCATCTCCTGTCATATTACTAAACTTGCCATTGAATTCTATTGTCATATTCACAAAATGCTGAAGTATTTTGGCGAGCTTAATCGGAAATTCGATATCTGCTCTCATGTCCTCAATAACTGTCTGCGCAACTTGAGTTGACAGCCTATCAATAACTGCGTTTATCAATTCGTCCTTCGATTTAAAGTAGTAAAAAATAAGCCCCTTTGATATCCCAAGGCTTTTAACAATATCTTCCATTTTCGTTTTGCTGAATCCATTATCTAAGAAAAGTTTTGTTGCACCTTCCAATATCTCTTCTCTTCGGTCGTTCGGATTTTTAACTGTTCGCATTCCGGCACCTCCTTATCTTGATGCCTTTACAATATATCACGCGACTGACCGTGAGTCAATTAACTTTACAATAAGTTCACACATTAATATAACAAGGCTTTAGCAGGGGCCGCTTCTCTGTTATATTTTAGACTTTTTCTTCGATGTGAGTTTGTAAACTTCCAAAACGGATAGCACCCATACTAAGATGCCGCCGGAAATTTTGCCAATGAATGAAATGTCAGGGCCGGTGATGTTGTAGGTTATGAATCCGAAAAAGAACATCCATACAACCATGAGCATGCCGCGGGTATACTTGCCAAGCAATACGTGGCCTGAACCCGGGATAATCATTGATGAGACTATGATGACCCAGCGCAATTTGAAAAATTCTTTTATGTTCATTGTAGTCTCCTGAAGGCCTAGCACCCCGGATGCTTAGTATCCTTTGGGTCTTGGCCAGTCTTTGCCGGTGGAAATAAATTTGTGAAAGTCGATGAATTTATAGCGGTGCAGCGTAAACCACAGGGATGCGGCCAGATAGAATACGAAACCCGCGACCAGATTTATCCAGTAGCCGAAATACATTCCAAAAATCGTGAGGCCGACGAGTCCGATTAAAACGATAGCGGGGAGCGGGTGCAAGGGAGCTGTGTAGCCTCGGTCGATGGTGCCCATCGGGTACATTTTTCTGAATTTGAACATCATGATTCCGACGATGAGGTACACGATAAGGGCAGATTGGATTGAGAAAGTTACGATTTGGTCGAGGAGTCCTGTGTACAGGCCGGCCAGGCCAAAGGCTATTGCGATTGGGAGCAAAAATAAGATTGCTCTGTACGGGGTCTTGTATTTGGGATGCAGCGCCGCGAAGGTGTCGGGAATGAGCGTGTCACGGGACATCGAGAACCAGGCGCGGCTTGCGTCAGTGATGCATCCGTTTGCGCTCGCGATACATGCGAGGACAGTGCCCAAAAATAATGACGCTGTCACGATTGGATTTTCTAGTACCTTGGCCGCATCGAAAAGCGGATATGTTGACTTGCCAAGTTCTGTTGGACTAATCAGTGATGAGCAGACAAACCATGTGATGGTCGCGCCAATTAAAAGTGTGATCATCCCGACAATTGCGCCGATCGGTAGCGACCGGGCAGTGGACTTGCATTCTTCTGCCGCCAGCGCTGTTCCTTCTATGCCAAGATAAAACCAGATTGCAAATTGCATCGCGCCGATGACTCCAATAATTCCAAAGGGCAGCCCGCTTAGCGAATCTCCAAGATGCACAAGACTTGTGGTGACTGAACTTACGTTCATAGCAAATAGCAATACCAGAATAGTAATAAAGGCAATTGCAGTTAGAACAAAATTCAAGTTCATCGTTGCATGTACGCCTTTATAATTTAAATAAGTTAGCGCGAGCATGACAAGTAAAACGTAGGGCAGGGGATTGACGGCCGGGTTGAGTGATTGCAATATTGTCCCTACCACTAGCGAATCTGCAGCTTCAAGCATTACGTATTCGAACACGAGCATGAGTCCGATGTTAAATGCAACAAGCGGTCCCATTAAATATTTTGCCATTGCGTATTGTCCGCCTGCCTCAGGAATAACGCTTCCGATTTCGGTGTTTATCATGATAAGCGTGATGAAGAGAATGCCTACAATCCAGCATGCGAGAATAGAACCAAGTGTGCCGCCCTTTCCGATAGAAAAATTCCAGCCCATGAACTCGCCGACCAATACAATGCCCACGCCGAGACCCCAGATGTGCATTGGTCCGAGCACCTTAAGCAGATGATGTTCTTTTTTCGGCTCTGTTGCGCCTGCTATCTCCACTCTGTCATTTTCCACGCAGCAAACTCCTCGTCTTTTCTTATTTATTCTTTCTTTCTTTTTCAACTTTAATAAAATCTTTTATTATTAGAAAAGCTAGCAGTGCGCAACAGCCCCATGCTGCCCAGTTCATTATCTGCCAAAAAAGTCCCATCAGCGCACCTCCTCTTTCGTATCGTCTTTTTCTGTTTTTTCGTCATTGTCATAAAGTGAATGAATCATCTTTTTTAATTCTTTATTAGAATTTGGAATGATAAAAAATAGGTATACAAAAAAACAGGCCAGCGTTACGGCAAATGTAATAATTTCAATGCTGTACATGCTCTCACTTGAAACGTTGCCAAAAATTCCTGTTCCTTTTATAATCATCGTTGTTAAGAGTGTTAGGAAACAGAGTATCATAATAAAAAATATGTCGAATATTTTTACGAGTGCGCTTTTAATATTTTTCTTTTCTTTGCTCATAATTTTTCCCTTAAAAAGTCATGCCTTCCTTGCGAGCTTTTCTTCTGCCATTTTTTCAGTGTTGAGAATTTCCTCTGTGTACGCGTGAACTTTATTTTTCTTCAAATGTTCGATGAGCGCTATCAGAGTTATCGTTGCAAAAATTAAAGTGAATATACCTGTAACTCCAACAAGTACCTGGTTCTCCGGCGGTATGGACTTAACCACCGTAACGATAACAGAAATCATGACAACCCAGAGAAACACAATAAATACAACTATAAGTGCCAAATCGCCCTTGTACATTTTATTGATTTTCTTGTCCACACGACTTCTCCCTCCACACATATTCGTAAGCAAAAACAATTACCTAATATTATCATGTAATCATGTGTGTTTCAATATTATTTTCCCCAATCAACCTTGTCTTTGAATTGCAAGTTTAATTGCCCAGAAAAATCTCATGGATGAGTTCGCAAAACGCATTACAGCCCAATAAAATGCTCATGCTTGATGTTGTTTCTGGCGATACCTTGAGACAACAGGCTCTTTTTTATTGAGGTCACCATTTTACCGGGACCAGAAATGTAATAGCACGCACCATTTCCCAATTCACGTATCTGGTCTGCTATTTTTTCATTTAGATTCTCACTGGTACCATACTCCACTTTAATAAAGTCATTTTTCATTACAATATCATTCAACTCCTGGCGGTAAGCATAATGACTAGTGTTATCGGAATAGAGCAGACAGATGGAAGACGGCGCTTGGCTTGTGTTCAAAGCAGAATGCAGAATCAAGGATCTGTATGGCGTAATGCCGATGCCACCAGCAATAAAAACCACGGGTTTTTTAGACCCGTCCAGATAAAACGGGCCGAAAGGACCTCGCATTGAAATCTCATCGCCTGCTTTCAATTCCATGAGTGCCCTTTTATAGGTGCTTGGCTGATCGGTGATGCGCGTTGAAATAAGCACTATGCCTTCATTGGGATGGGATGCTATGCTAAACCCTCTCCACGAGCCACCTTCCATTTTTCTGTTGAATGAAAGTATTCCGTGCTGGCCTGCTTTCCAGTGAACCGCCGGATCATGCCGGAAGAGAAATGATGAAATATTGCCTGCTTCCTGCCGTCTGCTTAAGAACGTTAGCTTGCTCTTTTTGAAAGCCAGTATCAAATCTTGTATGAATCCCATTTTCTATCCCCCATAAATATTAATGTCGCCTCAGGAGCGCATACTGCATCCTACCGCATACACATTTGCAACATGACCTATTTTACAGTACCCATATAAATATACCCTTTTCTTTCAGGAAAACTATTTAATTTTTCAAACGAAAAACTTTCACTTGCTACGAACAAATGGTAAAGTGCGATGCCAGTGTCAATACTGTTCATTTTATCAAATATCACGGCTTTTAAGGGATTCACCTTTTTGCGATAAACGTGAATTATACCATTGGTGCAAAGAAAAAACCAATTTTGACTGTTCATTCCACTGGGTGCAAGACGGGCAGCCTCCAAACGAGAGTCGGCTCCTTCACTTATCTCGGACAAGCTCTTACGCTTAAAGTCCGATACATTACGAAACAATTCTTCACTTGGATAACCAAAGGCCATAGAAATTACAAACGGTAATTCAGTTTTTTGATTTTGAGTCGGCTTTGCCATTCCAAGCCAACACGAGCCAAGACCGAGTGAGTTTAAATACAAGCTCATTTGCTCTAGCATAAAGCCTACATTTTCAAAATAGCCTTCGCTCTTTTCGCTTGAAACAATCAAATAAAGAGGAGCTTTTAACGACATTGGATTTTTAACATCATCAGCAATTTCGAAGTGAGTTTTTATACTTGGATATAATGGCTTTAATGCGTCTATTTGTGCTTTTATTTGAATCAAAATTTCTATAGAAATCGGGTCGATTTTATACTTCCTTATTGATTTGCGTTTATAAATGTATTCGTTTAGATTATTCATAATAAAATCCTTTCATTTATTGCTTATTGTTTTAATAAAGTCACTCCAGTTATTGTTCACCATAATGGGTTCACCATGTGCAGGACAAATATATTTAACATTTTCAATTGAAAGTTTTTGTAACGAACCTATCAGCTTTCCCTTATTCCAATTCATTATTGATGGTGGCATTGTTGGATTACCATTTTTGCTACTAATCAAATCTCCAGCAAATATCACATCATTATATTGGAAGCAAGTATGCCCAGGGGTATGCCCTGGTGTAGGGATAACACTAAAATTGCCTATTTTATCTGTACTAATCTGTTTTAACGATTTTGGAATACTGATTTTCATAATAGACCCCAAAACCTTTTTTATCCCATGCCTTTTTTTAAATCCCATAGCATAATCATAATCCATGCTACTTATAAAAATTTCACAGTTACAATTCTCTTGAAAGTAAGCAGCATTACCAATGTGATCAATATCATGATGAGTGAGCAATATTCTTTTTATGTCTAGCAAATTGATTCCATATGTTTTAAGCTCGGATACAATAGCATTACCTCTTCCTGGCAAGCTGGTGTCAATAAGTGTAACCCCTTCATCACCAATAACCGCATAGGCATATGAACCTTTCGTACAATCTAGTTTAATCACATTATCATTTATTTTCATCTTGTCACCGCTGCCACGATACTAAATTTTTCTTAACAAATTCTCTAAATGTTTGTGGCTTTTTAGCCATGACCTCTTCAAAAACTGATGTT
>JANYKE010000068.1 GCA_025361685.1 Eubacteriales bacterium
GACATCAATGATCCAAAGAAAATTCGGGATCGGATATGCGAGAGCCGGCAGAATAATCGATCAGATGTATGAACGCGGAATAATCGGGCCATATGCGGGAAGCAAACCGCGTGATGTTTTGATTACAAGGATGCACTGGCAGGAAATGCAGGCAAGAAGTTCTGAGAATATGTATGGCGGACCTATACAGACCGGACTTACTGACAAACCTATAATTGCTAATGAATCTTTTATTGAAGTCGAGCCGGAAGAATCAGAATACATTGAAGAAATAGAATTTCCCGGAGAGATGGATGAATAGTATGAAGAAGTTCTGCATCCGGACCTTCGGGTGCCAGATGAATGAGAATGACTCCGAAAAACTTTCGGGGATGCTAAATAGTATGGGATACATAGAAGTTGATGAACCGGAGGATGCGGACGTTGTTATCTTCAATACTTGCTGTGTACGACAAAGCGCTGAAGAAAAAGTGTACGGACACCTTGGAGTGCTCAAGGGTTTGAAAAGAGATAAACCTGAAATGATTGTTGTGGTCTGCGGATGCATGCCTCAGCAACCTTCCGTGGTTGAAAAAATCACAAGCAAATATAAACATGTCGATATTATTTTCGGCACACATAATTTGCATGAGTTTCCTGTGATGCTTGCAGAGGTTGAAAAAAACCGCAACAAAATTGTTGATATAAAAAGTGAAGCGGGCGATGTTGCTGAGGGAATTCCGGTTAACCATAAGGATAGTATTAAAGCATGGGTTTCTGCAATGTATGGATGCAATAATTTTTGCACATATTGTGTTGTGCCTTATGTAAGGGGTCGCGAGCGCAGCAGAAAACCGGAAGAAATTATTAAGGAAGTAAAAGAACTTGCAGAGCAAGGATACAAAGAAATTACTTTGCTTGGACAGAATGTTAATTCATACGGAAAAGAATTTGATGTTTCGTTTGCAGATATATTGAGAATGCTTAATGAAATTGAAGGTGTTGAGCGAATAAGATTTATGACTTCGCATCCGAAAGACTTGAGTGATGATTTGATTTATGCGATAAGAGATTGCGACAATGTTGTTGAAAGTATTCATCTGCCGTTTCAGGCGGGGAGCGATGAAGTCCTAAACAGAATGAATAGAAAATATACAAAAGAATATTATTGCAGTCTTGTCGAAAAAGTTAAGAGTATTATTCCGAACATTTCATTCAGCACGGATATTATTGTCGGATTTCCCGGAGAGACTGAAGAGGATTTTGAAGATACACTTGACGTTGTGAAGAAGGTTAGGTTTGGACTCGCATATACCTTTTTATATTCTCCACGTATCGGAACTAAAGCGGCAGAATACGAAGAACAAATTTCCGACAGTATTAAAAAAGATAGATTCAACCGGCTGCTTGAGCTTCAAAATTCCATTTGCCTCGAAATCAATGAAGCAATGGTTGGTGAGGTGGTCAATGTCTTGGTGGAGGGCATGAGTAAAAACAACAGCAGCATTTTTACCGGAAGAACGCGCGACAATAAAATTGTAAATTTCAAAGGCGAAACCCAAAAAGGTGAAATTGTGATTGTTAAAATTACTTCGGCACACACTTGGTCACTTAACGGTGAAATGATATAGATGATTTATTTGAGAATTTCTTTTTCGGCTACTGCTACAATCGTGTCGATTTCTTTAGACATAGCATCATCAAGCATATCAGGATTTGGTTCCGAAAGAATGCGTTTAACTTTTTCACGAGCTCTTTCTTCCATACCCTTAACCTCTTGAGCATCCCAAGCAGACCAAGGAAATCTTTCAAGCAAATCGGAAATGTAAAATTCATTTCTGAAATTCATTGCCGTGTGTTCGTGGTCAATAAAGTTGCCGCCGATGCCGACATCTTTTATAACATCGAGTGCAATTGTCTCGTCGGTAACTTCGAACCCTCTTAGTATTCTTCTGATATATCCGAGTATCTCGTTGTCAAGCGCGAGCTGTACATATGAAAAGACCAAGCCGCCTTCGAGTTGGCCAAGTGTTCCTATTCCGGTTGCACCGCAGAGGATAGGCATAATTGAACTTAATGCTTTTTCCATTCCGGCTTGAACACCGGGGAAGCAGGCATCGGTTTTGCCGGCATGGCATCCGCCGGGTCTTCCGTAAAATTCGCGGAGCATTTGATTTGTTGCGGCCATAAGTGGAATCCTGTCAGCGCCCGAGTATGGGAATATCATCGTGCGCATGTCAGCGAGACTTGGGTTTAATTCAATACTTACCAATGCGTTTTCATCAACAGCATAACCTAGGATTAAACCGAATATGGTCTCGGCCAAACCAAGAGTTAGGGTTCCGGCACTTGTTGCGGGTGCGGTTGTTCCGGCGCAGGGCATAGTATCAAAACTTTGAGGAAGTCCCATCTTAATATATTCCATGAAAATCTCACACATATTATAGTCGAGTGAAAGAGGACTTCTTGTTTCACCGTAACCAATCAGGAAAGGGTTCTTTTTGAGGCTGTCCATGCCGCCTCTGATTGCAGAACCCATTTGCGTAATGTATCTGATATCTTCTTTTGTCCAGGCCTCAATTCCGCCCGGTTTAGAAGTGTTTTTAATTAATTCTGCAGTCATAATAATTGGGCGCATTATGTAAGGTACTTCTTGTGCCGAACAAGGAAGTCCGATCAGATCAATATTTTCCAGTGCGTTGGCAAGTTTTATGGAATCGCGAACATCCTGCATTGTAGCATCGCGTCGTTTGCCATCAAGATCAACAACAAATGTCGGAAAGCCGCCTGCATTGGCAGTGAAATTGTGCATGGTTCCTTTTGTCTTTGTTGAAAGATACATCTCTGTATATCGCATGGGAGTCGTAAGTCCGTCACGACTTGATAAAGTAAAGTCTTTGCGCATCTTGTTAATCGCATTTTCTGTGACATTACGTGGAAACTTAACAACGCAGCTCGCATCGTCAACAATACAACCTATGCCACGCAATAATTCAACCGCTTCGGGATGCTCGATTTTCATGCCGATGTCTTCAAGAATTGTTAAAACACCTTCATGTATTTTTGACATCTCATCGTTGTCCAAATACTTTATATAGCCTCTTGCGATACCCATGATTTTTCTCCTAAAATTAAGGCAATTTTCCTTGCAAAATAAATATATCAAATACGCTAAAGAAAGTCAAAAAATATTGACATAAAGGCATTATAAGCGTAATATTAAATTGCAATTAAAACACTTAGCGGAGAACATTTTCGCAATTTAAGGAGAACAGAAATGAGAGAATTTGGAAAAGTAAATAGAAAGAAAGTACTAGCTATTTTTTTGACTTTTATGATGATTGTTTCGGTATTTGCATCAATTGGAACAATGGGCGGAACTGTTTTGGCAGCGACCCCAACAGGTAATTGGTCTGACAGTGATCCCGTTTCGTTTGCGCCTATATATGCAACAATGCCGATAGGAACAGGAACCGTTGATGATCCTTATCAGATTTGGTCAGCATCAGATTTAGCTTGGTTTTCTTATATTACGAAGACATTTGATGCTACTAAGCCTCAAGGAATAGCTGCATTTTCAGATAGCAAATTTTTTAAGATTTCTACAAATATTGATTTGAGCGCACATTTCTGGGATTCTGCAATTGGCAACGGAACGAAATCATTTAAGGGTGTGTTTAATGGCAATCAAAGAACGATATCAGGCATAATTATGACGACTGGTAACACAGCAAGTTTTGGAGGTCTTTTTGGAGGGGTTACTCCAGGAACCGATACAGTTAACAGTGGCATTCTCAAAAACTTTATTATTGATTCACCTGACTTAACAAGCGCCAGATACAGCGGCGGGTTGGTATCGCAGATGACAGGTGTAGTTGATAACTGCATAGTTATTACCCCAAACATTAAAATTGCTACTGCAAGCACAGCTTCAGCTGCCGGTATGATTGGAGAAGCTATTGGTAATGTGACTGTAACAAATTCATTTGTTGTTGGCGGTTCAGTAACAGCTAGTACAACGGTAGCATGTGGAACGGTTGCCGGATTTGTAGGCAATTCATCAGGAACCTTTCCATTTACTCAAAAATTTATAAATTGCGGGGTTAAGAAAACTACTGGCGGAACAGCAATCTCAATAAAGACAAACGGCAATAATGTCGGCGGATTTGTTGCAAGTCTTGGCACAGGAACATATACGTTTAATAATTGTTTTGCTGATAGTGACATAGGTACTGTAGCGGCTGCCGGCGGACAGCTTGGCGGATTTATCGGTGGCGGCGGCGCAAGCGGAACAGCGACTTTTGAACGATGTTATGCTAAAGGCACAATTAACAGTCCGGCAGGAACAAGCACCGGCGGATTTATGG
>JANYKE010000083.1 GCA_025361685.1 Eubacteriales bacterium
CTTCCGCCAACGGCACACACGTCGATGTTTCTGTATATTCCCATGCCTGTTCCTGCCGGAATAAGTTTGCCGATGATAACGTTTTCTTTTAGTCCAAACAGACAATCGACTTTGCCTTTTATTGATGCATCGGTCAGAACTCGCGTTGTCTCTTGGAATGATGCCGCAGACAAGAATGAATCTGTTGCAAGTGTCGCCTTTGTGATACCCAACAATACTCTTGATGCAGTTGCCGGTGTAAGGCCAAGACCCTTAACGCGATCATTTTCAGCGTCGAATTCAAAAATATCTTTGAGTTCGCCGGGTAGTACATCAGCATCGTTGGCTTCTTCAATTCTTACCTTCCTAAGCATCTGTCTTGCAATAACTTCAATATGTTTATCATTGATGCTAACCCCCTGCAATACGTAAACCTTCTGAACTTCGTGCAGCAAATATTCTTGCAGAGCTTCGAGTCCTTTAATTTTTAGAATATCATTTGGGTTAACTGAACCTTCTGTAAGTACATCACCCGCTTCAATCATATCACCTTCACGAACCTTGATTCTTGATCCGTATGGAATTGAATACGTAACCGATTCAAGTTCAACATCTTTTGCCTTTTTGCCTTTTGAAAGTGGAGTCGTAATCAAAATATCTCTCTTGTTATGATCTTCAATGATGCTTACTTCGCCCGCTATCTCTGAAACAATGGCGAGGCCTTTTGGCTTTCTTGCTTCGAATATTTCCTCTACACGCGGAAGTCCCTGTGTAATATCATCACCTGCAACACCGCCGGTGTGGAATGTACGCATTGTTAGCTGTGTTCCCGGCTCACCGATTGATTGTGCTGCAATTATTCCAACAGCTTCGCCAATAGAAATCGGCTGTCTCGTTGCAAGATTGTTGCCATAACACTTTGAACAAATTCCGTGTCTTGACTGACATGTAAGCACTGTGCGTACCCTAACGCGTGTGATTCCCGCCGCTTCAATTTTAGCTGCGATATCATCGGTAATTAAATTATTTTTCTTAACAAATACTGAACCGCCATCAGGATCTTTGACTGTTTCAGCAGCGAATCTTCCTGTTATTCTTGATTTCATTGAAACAATCACTTTGTCATTTTCGATGATATCTTGTATTTCAAAATACTTATCGGTTCCGCAGTCGTCTTCTCTGATTATTACGTCTTGGCTAACTTCAACAAGTCTTCTGGTTAGGTAACCGGAGTCAGCAGTACGAAGTGCTGTATCGGCAAGACCCTTTCTGGTACCATGTGTTGAAATAAAGAATTCCAAAACATTTAGTCCTTCGCGGAAGTTAGATTTGATAGGCATCTCAAGAGTTTCACCGCTTGTGTTGGCCATGAGACCACGCATACCCGCAAGCTGTCTAATCTGATTGATATTACCACGTGCTCCGGAATCTGACATCATGAAGATTGGATTCGTCTCACCAAGATTGGCCTTTAGCGCTGTTGTAACATCATCGACAGTGTTTGTCCATTCCTTAATTGTTGCTTCATGACGCTCTTCCTCAGAAATAAGACCTTCGTCAAACATGCTTCTGATTTCTTCAACTTTAATCTCTGTCTTGTCAAGATATTCTTGTTTAATCTTTGGCACAAGCATATCCGAAATACCGATCGAAATTGATCCTTTTGTTGAATATTTGAATCCGATAGCTTTTAGATTATCCAGCATTACGGCTGTATCTGTTATTCCGTGAATCTTGATGCACTTTTCGATTATTTGCTCAAGATCATTTTTCTTCATAACCTTGGCAATTTCGTACTCGCACATATTATCCGGAATACTTCTGTCAATAAATCCCAAATCCTGTGGAATAATCTCATTAAATATCATTCTGCCAACTGTTGTGTTAATAATTTTTGAATATGTCTTTCCTTCATATTCTCTTGTAATCTTTATCCTGATCTTTGCATGAAGCGAAATAACATTTTCATCATATGCCATCTGCGCTTCGTCAGGTCCCGAAAATGCTTTGCCCTCGCCGACTTCGCCGTCTCTTGCGATTGTCAAATAGTAGCAGCCAAGTACCATGTCAAGACCCGGAACGACAACAGGTCTTCCATCTGATGGTTTAAGCAAATTATTGGCGGAAAGCATTAAGAACCTGGCCTCGGCTTGTGCCTCTGCTGAAAGCGGAACGTGAACTGCCATCTGATCACCGTCAAAGTCAGCATTGTAAGCTGTACAAACCAACGGATGCAATTTAATAGCTCTGCCTTCAATCAGCACCGGCTCAAATGCCTGAATACCAAGTCTGTGAAGTGTTGGTGCACGGTTGAGAAGAACCGGATGATCCTTAATAACCTCTGACAATATGTCCCATACTTCGTCTCTGACTCTTTCAACATATCGCTTAGCGCTCTTAATGTTATGAGCGATTCCATCTTCTACAAGTTTCTTCATTACGAATGGTTTAAATAATTCCAGAGCCATTTCTTTTGGAATACCACACTGGTAAAGTTTTAACTCAGGTCCGACAACGATAACCGAACGGCCTGAATAGTCAACACGTTTGCCAAGCAGGTTCTGACGGAAGCGGCCTTGCTTACCCTTAAG
>JANYKE010000084.1 GCA_025361685.1 Eubacteriales bacterium
TATTGGCAGGTGCGAGCGCACCAATCGCTTGAATTTCGACAATGGCAGCCCAACTTACATTTTGCCTTGCATAAATCCTGATTGCGGTGAGACCAGAGAGTTGTGTTGTTGGGGTATATGTCAGCCATTGATTATTGGTCATGTTACCTGAAAACGTATGTATTAAAGTGGAATCACTGCTTCCATAGTAACCATAAATTTCAAATATTGCATTTCCACTTGGCTGCATTCCAATTTTCATCATGAATTGGGTGACGTTAAAGGTGCCTTGAAAATCTACCTTTATCCAAGCCCCAGCTCCTTGATTAGCATTCCACCAAGTTGTAGTATCGCCATCAACAGCTTTATCTGGAGTCATATTCTGTGAAACACCGGCAAATGCAGTCACAGTTTTATTATATGCTATATTCGTCTGTGAGTAACTCATCGTGTCCTTTACCACGCTCCTATCGTAAGAGTCCCTCATAATTTGTATCTTTCCAACCGTTCTTTCCGTATCGGAAGACAGGCACAATTCGGCAAAATGGTTGGTTTCTGCATCCACCCAAATATTATCAATCCACAGTGGACTTCTCGTTCTTTCATTCTCGTTTGAAGAACACCTTTTGCCCTTTCTGTAAACATATCGGTGCTCTCATACTCCACGGTTATCTGAAAGGCTACATAGACAATACACACACTATTAGAGGCCACCGTATTTTTTGCAGTAACCGCAACTACAGAAAGGGTTGTGGAAAATCCTTCTCTATACTGCTTGCTGAAGCCATTAGAAACAGGACTATCAGCGCAACAAGCCTACGTGACTTCCTGTCCAAGGTTTTCATTGGCACATCGATTTGCAGAGCGCTCGCAAAATGGTTTTCATGTCAAACACTTTATCGCCTATGGAAACGCTTTATTGCCAGACAACCAATGATTCGCACACTCTTATCCACCATGCTTCCACCACCGCCAATCAACCACGGTAATCCTGCTTTCCAGACCATTGCACACCTTTTCAAAACATTTTCTGATTCTTGCTCTGTCAGTGCTTTTCAGATGCAGTTCCAAACATCTTTTTTGTAACTGCTTTATTTACATTTGCCATTCAAACGCTATTACAAACTGCACTTTACAATAGATTATGCTACCCACATTGCCGCCGTTCACACGCTATGACCATTCTTTACATTATCGCAGCAACACAGACTGACGATTTCCAAATCACGCATATCACAATATCTTTACCACATCATTTAACCCGGCATTACCGGACAAGACACTCTTATTGATTTGAAAAAGTGTCTAAAGAAAGGGTTTTAACATTATGAAACACCCCTCGGCCTATTTACGAATGCGTGTGCTTGGTGCAATTGATTTCGCCCAAGGCGCATCCATCCGTGAACGTATCAAGAAAGTCAGCGAACTAACATTCACTGATGAAAACGGCACTGAACGCCATTTCACTTGGCGCACAATCTCAACATGGCTTTACAGATTTAAAGTTAGTGGCGTTACCGGCATCCAGACAAACGACCGTTCAGATAAAGGTAAAACCAGAAAAATCACTCCTGAACAATTACTTGAAGCAATCAATCAGGTCATGCCATACTTCCGCTCAAAAAAAAGATTCAATAGATTTGCTGTCTACCGCTGCTGCATCGAAAAAGGTATTCTCCGCAAAGAAGAAATCGCTCCGACAACATTCTACAGATTAATAAAAGAATACGAACTCCTAAAAGACGACCCAGGCGACAATAAACAACGGCTCGCCTTTGCCATGCAATACGCCAATCAGCTCTGGCAGGCTGATACATTGTATGGCCCGCATGTGCAAGACAGCAGCGGCAAACCAGCACCGACCAGACTCATTGCCTTTATTGACGATGCAAGCCGTATATGCTGTCACGGACAATTTTTCTTGAACGAAAATATCGATGCCATGATTGCAGCCATTAAAACAGCATTCTACAAGAGAGGCGTACCTGACCAGCTCTATGTAGATAACGGCTCAATTTATTCATGCGCTGAAATCTCGCTCATCTGCTCTCGTGTTGGATGTATTCTGAGGCACGCACCTGTCCGTGATGGCGCTGCTAAGGGGAAGGTGGAAAGATTTTTCAGAACCGTGCGTGACAAATTCCTTATTATGAAACTCGATCTTTCATCTCTTGATGCGCTAAACAAACAGTTTACAACATGGGTTGAAGACGAATACAATTCAGCAGAACACAGTGCCATTGCTATGAGACCAATCGACAGGTTCGGTCTCGACCTCAAACGAATCAGATTCCTTCAACCTGACCAGGTAAATGACGAACTCTTCTTTGCAGAGGAAGAAAGAAAAGTCAAAAAAGACAACACTTTCTCATTCCAAAATATCCGCTATGAAGTGCCTGCCGACTTACGTGACAAAACTATAACAATTAGATTCGACCGCTCAAAAGCAAATCCCATAATCGTTTATTACAAGAGTGCCCGTATTGGCATCGCCAAGCCGCTGGACCTTATTTCTAACGGACTTCTCAGGCGTACTAACACAAACCCACAGGGAGTATCACTATGATTCGTGCATGGTTCGGAATAGAAAACGACCCTTTTTCCATTGATAACATAGCCCTGCTTTCGCAACAGCAGGACATTTACGACACCGTGAAAGTTCACTCACAACAGGGAGGACTCTGTCTTATCATAGGCGAACCAGGAACCGGAAAAAGCGTCATAAAAGAAACAATCCGTCAGAAAGCTGATAAACGAATGGTTGTCATCCCAGTCAATCGTACAATGCACACTTATACCAATACACTAAAAATCCTGTGCACTGCATTCCGTATTGATAATGACGGACTACATGTCTCCTGCGAAAAACGAATCATCGAAGCCGCTTTCGCTTGCAACAGAGACGGCAAATCTCTCGTCACTGTTATTGACGAAGCCCATCTGATGGATGTTGAAGTCCTAAGAAAACTACGCCTTATGTTTGATGAGTTCCCAAAGAATCACAACATCATTCTACTCGGACAAACTCATATCTTGTCAAATATGTCGCTCAATGTTAATTCCGATATAAAATCTCGTATCACTTATTCAGCTACACTCCTGAAACTTAATCCTGATGACATGGAAACATTTATCCTTGCACAGCTTGATAAGTCTGGTTTAGGACACAATGTATTCACTGAAGAAGCCGTCTCTCTCATCGTACGCTCATCAGATGGTCTCTTACGAAGATGCAGAAACCTATGTATATCGTGTCTTATCGAAGCCGTCAGAGCACGAACAAAATCAATATCAATTGACATTGTAAACAAGGTGCTTATACAACCACATTGGAGATTCGATTACAATTTGGCAACAGAATCATCTCCAAATCAATGACCTCTGCATAACCCAATTCACCTCCTGCATAATACAGAAAAGGCCACCAGAACAATACTGGTGGCCTTCGATTTTTCAAACTTATCATAAGAGTAAGATTACATTTTGGAAATAATTAAAATCGCATCATATTGCTATGATGGTAATAGTTCTCCAATAGACAGGTTTATCGTGGGAAAATCCGCTAAAATGGTCAAAATGTTATGACGGATAATTTGGTAAAAAGTATGATGCCAGATAAAAAAATCACAGGTACGCATACTTGGCAACGAGATGATGGGCAAGAGAGAAATGAGCACCGTTTTTGTGCTTAGAAATTGAGTATTACAAATAAATATTACTTTTAGAAACAATTTATTTACAGAAATGAACTATTTAACAAATGCAAACTCAAACTGACATGATTTTGCCAATTTTTAGAGGTTCCCTATATATAG
>JANYKE010000090.1 GCA_025361685.1 Eubacteriales bacterium
TACGGTATCACCCTTGACAACTATGCTTACTTCATCGCCAAGATGCAATTCTGCTTCACCGCCAAGCACGACATATATTTCTTCTTCATCCAAATGTATTGCGGCGTTTGTTGACTCGCCTTTGTTTAATGTGACATAGCCAAGTGCAATAGTCTCTGTCTCTGGTCTGTCAAAAAGCAATTTCTCGGTTGCCTGTTCTCCCTGAGAATCCCAAATCTTATTTATTTTCATATTATAGATCCCTTCAAAATAATATTATCGAGCACAAACTTAAATGCAGAGATTGTCACTATCGAAACAAGTGTAGTGAATCCGATGGTTGCCGCACACAGTTCCTCGTCTGCTCCCATTTCCTTGGCCATAACATATGAAGAAACTGCGCTCGGCATTGCACCAAAAAGCATACAGATTCCAAGATCCTCCCCCGTGAATCCAAAAGCCATTCCCAGAGCAAGTCCGACAATTGGTGACAATATCAGTTTAAATAGTGATGCGCTCAAAACAAGTTTCAGATTTTTGGAAATTGAATTTAGACTAATAGAAGCACCTATCATTATCATCGCAAGAGGAAGCGCGGTGTTCTGCGCAAGCACAAGTGTTTTATCAATCATTCCGCCTGCTACTAAGCTGAACAACTGAAAATATGATACAGTCAGGCCCAATACTGCCGAAATTAAAAAAGGATTGGTAATAAAGTTAACTAGCAGTTTTCTTGCCGTTTTTCCAGCATCACGCATTTTTGCGCTCACTGTATTCTTGTCCGAATTGGCCCTTACTACGCCAAATATTTCCAATGCCAGTACAGACCAAAAAATTACATTTACACTATCAAAGCTATTTATTATTGCTCCTTTTGCCATAGCTTGCGGGTTATAAAAACTAAGTATTATCGGTATTCCCATGTAACCCTGATTAGAACGAAAAGCAGTCATGGTAAAACTTCCGCGCTTAGTTTTATCTTTTATCAAAAAAGCAAGTGCAAAAGCCAACACAAAAATTCCGGTTACCATGATTACGTTAACAGCAACAAGTCCCATATTAAATGTCTCGCGAAAATTCGAAGAAGCAACAGAACGAAATGTCAGTGCCGGAAATGCAACATAGTAAACAGCTTTACTCAAAAAGTCATTAATGCTGTCGTTTATTATTCCCTTTTTTCTGCAGATGTAACCAATTATCAGTAAAATAAAAAGCGGGATTGTAACCGAAAGTATTTCCATAATTTGTATCCTATCAATCTTGAAATGAAATATTCATCTCATCATCAAACACAACAAACTTACTTCCGGCATCAACGCTCATGCGCATTGCATTGTTTATAGCAACTCCAACTATTGCCTGCCCCGGAAGTCCTCTTGTATCTTCCATTTCCTTCAGGATTTCCTGCCTCTTGGCAAGAGCATCAGCTTCGTTCATTCCATCAGTTGCTTCAAAAATCCTACTTATATCATTGATACCTTGAGCTATACTTTCATATCCGTAGCCCACATTGTCAACTTCGCCCGGAAAATCCCAGCTGTCATATTGCTTGAAAAAGTTTGGATTATAATCTTCATAACCTTTTTCTTCTGTTACAAAGTGCATACCTCTTGCTTTGTGGTCTGCCCAGTATTCGCCCATTGTTCCCAGAAGCTGCATTCCTTGGTTGGTCATCGAACTGTTCTTTTCATTGTTTACCCATGAGGTTTGGATGAAAAACACCGATCCGTCTTCCCATTCAATCGTAACCTGGTTTGCGTCATACGCATCCTTGCCATTCTTTGGCAAAAACTTTTTCTGTCCAAATGCAACCAGCCTCTTTGGCTTTAATCCTGTTACAAAATAGTAGGCATCGGCATAATGAACTCCAATATACTCAAATGACGAACTCTTTTCAGCCCAATCTTTAAATACATTAAGCGCCATATATTTTGGTTCCTCAATCCAAGCGTGCCCATGCAGCATTTCGCCAAGCTCGCCTCTTCTAAACTTATATCTTGCAGCTCTTATTGATCTGTCATGCCTTTTATGATAATCGGTGAGTACATAAATTCCTTTTGCATTGGCGATTTCAATTATCTCTTTTGCTTCTGCAACTTTTAGGCACAATGGTTTTTCAACAATGACATGCCTTCCGATTTCCAAAGCAGCTTTAATTACCGGAGTGTGCAAATGGTCAGGTGTGGCAACAATAACAACACCATTTTCAGGCAAATTGCGAATTGCTTCTTTGAACATATCAGGATATCTCTCTGTTTCACCATAAATATCGGGATTGGGATATTCTGTAAATTTAGGAAACATTCCTCTTAGTTCAGTAATAATATCTCCTGTAAGCGTGCTGATTGATACATTGCCGACTCTTCCTTGCTTTTGTTCCTGAAATACAGTTGGAAGAATAACTTCCTTGCTAATCATCCCTCCGCCTACAACCAGAACGTCAATTTTGTTGTCTGAACCCATTTTTTTCTTCCTCCTACTAGTATTTACTCTCTTCCATTTGAATATTTCATGCTTTATCAATATATAACAAATTTGGTTTAAAATCAAGACTGGCTATATTTAAAAATTTTACATTTTTTTTACATTTACCTATTGGTTTTTTTATATATTTTATGTTAAGATGTATGTATAAAATGTTTCATGCAATTATCCTTTTTGAATTGTGCAATATTATTTTCCAAAATACACAATTATACTACTATAAGCAACTTGTTAGGAGGAGAGAAATATGTTAAAAAGATCATTAAGTTTATTGGTAAGTTTACTGCTAATTGTAGCAATTGTCATTTCGCTTGCTGCTTGTCAAAAGACCGAAGTTCCAACTAAGATTATCAGATACATAACTAGAACACCTATGCCTGCGACAAATCTGATAACCCCAACCCCATCCCCAACCCTAAAGAAAACTGTTATACAGCCACAAGTTAAACCAAAACCTATTGTTAAGCCGACCGTAACACTTGCGCCCACTGATGAGCCTCCGATTAAGGATACCCCATACGATTTCAGTATGCCTCCGATTCCGGCAGGAACTCCTATGCCTATAACCCTTCCTTATGTTGGTAATCCTGATGAATTAAGTCAAGTAGACTTAAATTATGTAAAGTTTTTTGAAGATGCATTAAACGTCAAAATTAAATTAATAAATAGTAATACAATGTCTGCCAGAGCAGCAGCTGATACATTGCCTGATGTTATTCCCACAACCTCGCTCAGCAGTCTGTATCTTCCGTTTATCAAGCAGAAGGACTATACAGGCGTTACTCCCGGGTCACGATATGGAATGCGCGTCAGAGAAATACCTGAAAGTATAATCAAAAATTATCCTAGACTTCAGGAAATGATGCAGAGCAATGCTATTTCAAAAGCCATTGCAGATAAAAATGGCAAATACTATAGCATTCCGCGACTTGCAAGTTATCCTGCCAATGTACCATATAATCAATCTTCCTTTGTGGTTCGTAAAGATTGGGCTTCAAAAGTTGGTTATTCTACTTTGCCTAACACAGTGGGCGGATTTGCGGACATGATGAAAAAGATTACCGAGACTAATCCTGCAGTATTTAAGGGTGAGGTTGCAGTTGGTTTCGCAGGCAAACTTCAGGATTTGAATTTCACTCCTTGGATTGGCGCCGGTCTGTTTGATTGGATTTATGAAGATGGCAAGTTG
>JANYKE010000096.1 GCA_025361685.1 Eubacteriales bacterium
GGTGTTGGTGTTGGGATAGGTGTTGGTGTTGGTGTAGGCGGTGGTGTTGCCGGGTCGGGATCTCCGTCCTTATATGGTAAGCCCTCTCCCGTGTTTCTCAATACCGGCATGCCGCCGTTTACTGCTTTATTAATTGTCCAAACCGTTGCCATGTCCCATCCTGCATTGGTAAATGTAGATGTGTACATCATGTCCGCCATAAGCTTTGCGGTTATCTTTCCACCGGAAATAATTCCTGATGCAGATCCTCCGCCGCCAACAACTTTCGTTGTTCCGGCTGAATCAATATTTGTAAAGTTGCCACCGGTTGCTACAGAAAATCCGCTAAAGACTGCAAATGCTGCGCTTCCCCAGAATGCTCCGCATGATGCGTTCCCAACAACCTGTCCTGCTGAATAACAATTTTTAAAAGTTGAACCCGACAAATCGACACTAGTGCCGCTCTGCCCGATGAATCCACCTAAGTTGCCTGCTCCTGCGCTCTGCATTTTCGATGTTGAATAACTGTCTTCAATAACCGAGTTAGCATATTGTCCTATAAATCCTCCGCTATTCTGATTTCCAGTTCCGCTTATATCAACAGTACCCTTCGAGTAGCATCTTCTAATTGTTGTAGCTGCTGTTAAGTTTCCTATAAATCCTCCGCAATTTCCACCGGCTACAAATACGTTTGTTTCGGAATAGCTGTCCGTTATAACAATATCATTCCCGGCTAGTCCTCCCACAGAACCGAAAAAGCCACCGGTTGAAGATCCTCCATACAAAGTGCCTTTTGAAGCACATTCACTTATATTATAGTTGCCGGTGCCTCGAGAAGTAGTTCCGCTTGCAATTCCCGCAAATCCACCTATATAACTACCGACTCTTCCTGATGCCTCGTTGCTTAGCATCATGTCTGATGTGCATTTAATAATATTAACAGGGTTAGAAGGAGATGCACCATTAATCCAACCGATAAATCCGCCCCTATACATGATACTGACTGCGCCGCCAAGTTCAAAACCCTCCATACTTCCCTGTGCAGTACATTCCTCAAGTCTTATTCCATTTGCAGAAGAACCCGCAAATCCTCCGACATTTTGGATTGCCTGTGCCCCAACTTTGATAATAACCTTACCGGCAAAATCACACTTTTTGGCGACTGTTCCATCTGCTGCAATTCCAAAAAAACCACCAATATTGGCAGCTACTCCGGATGTGCTTGTACCTCTTGCCATTGCTCCGTTAACAGTTGCATTTGTAATTTTGACACTATCAAAAGTTCCTGCTGCCGAGCCAACCAAGCCGGCGGTCTTTAGATTTCCGTATATAACAACATTATCAAAAATTAGATTTTTTATATTTGAGATACTTGATGTCTGTCCGAAAATACCAGTGTTGTCTGTATTAGCGACCGAATCCATAATGACGTTTGAAATTGTAAAACTTCCACCGTCGAATGTGCCGGCAAATGCTGTCACTTTTCCGATTGGGCTCCAATAATGTGCAGCCATGTCGAGGTTTGCTGTCAATGAGTAGTACCCTGTTGTTCTGCCAATCATCCATGCAAATTCAGATTCAATGCTTATTAAAAACGGCGAATCCACTGTGCCGCTTCCTTGTGGCGAAACCAGAGCGTAATCTGTCCAATTTCCCGTCGGTGTAACATTTGCTGCCGTGACACTTCCAATTGGTCCAACCAGCGCAAATGATGTGAACAACATCAATACTGTCATCGTTAATGCTAACATCTTTTTAATTTTTTTCACTGTGCCTACCCTCCAAAAATTAATTGATTAAAATCAAATTTTATCTGTAATTTAATTATATATCTTTCACTAAATTGCACACAACATTTTTTGCACAAATTTTAACGGTTTTTATGACTATTTTTTCGAATTGCGCATACGCTCGCCGTGATCCAAAAATCTCTTTCTAATTCGCACTGACTGAGGTGTTATCTCAAGCATTTCATCATCAGAAATAAATTCAATTGCTTCTTCAAGACTCATTGAAATTGGTGTGACAAGTTTTAGTGAATCGTCACTTCCTGATGCACGAACATTGGTAGCGTGCTTCTTCTTGCATACGTTTACAGTAATGTCTTCAATCTTTGGCGATACTCCTACCACCATTCCGGCATAGACCTCTGTTCCTGCGCCTATAAACAACTGTCCGCGCTCTTGGGCATTAAACAAACCATAACCGACTGCTGTTCCGGCTTCAAATGCAACTATCGAGCCATTTTGCCGTCTCTTAATATCTCCCTTGTACGGTTTATAGCTTGCAAATATCGCTGTCAAAATTCCTTCGCCTTTAGTGTCTGTCAAAAACTCACTTCGGTAACCAAAGATACCTCGTGAAGGTATTGAAAATTCGATACGCATACGCTCTCCCAGAGGCGCCATATGAACAAGCTCCCCTTTCCTTGAACATACCTTTTCCATTACAACTCCCACTGATTCCTCGGGTACATCAATAACGAGTCTTTCAAATGGTTCATGTCTTACTCCGTCAATTTCCTTATAAAGAACCTTTGGCGTGCTAACTTGAAATTCAAATCCTTCACGTCTCATATTTTCAATAAGTATTGACAAATGCATTTCTCCACGGCCAAGAACACGAAAACTTTCGGTTTGTTGAGTTTCCTCGACACGAAGAGAAACATCTTTTAAGAGCTCACGAAAAAGTCTCTCGCGCAGCTGCCTTGAAGTAACAAATTTTCCTTCTCTTCCGGCAAGCGGACTATTATTTACAGAAAAAGTCATTTCAACTGTCGGCTCGGAAATTTTTACAAACGGCAGCGGCTCAACAAATTCAGTATCGCAAATTGTATTACCGATGCTAACAGAATCAATTCCTGTAAACGCAATTATATCTCCTGCTTCAGCATCTGTTACCTGAATACGCTCTATTCCGTCAAATTGATATATTGCTGTAATCTTACCCTTCTTACCTACATCCTGAAAATGGTAATCGCAGAGTGCAACTTCCATACCATTTTTAATCGTTCCTTTTTCAATTCTGCCAATTCCGATGCGTCCCAAATACTCACTGTAATCAATTGAAGAAACCAACATTTGAAACGGAGCAGCCGGATCAGATTCCGGCGCATCAAAGTAATCAACAATCGTATCAAAAAGTGCAGTCAAATCTTTACCATCTTCGTTCGGTGAAAGTGATGCTGTTCCGTCCCGACCGGAGCAATATACAATCGGACTGTCAAGCTGTTCAATTGTCGCGTCCAGCTCAAGCAGCAATTCCAAAACCTCGTCTCCGATCTCATTACTGCGCGCATCAGTCCTGTCAACTTTATTGACCACAATTATAACCTTGTGATGCAGTTCCAACGCCTTTTGCAGCACAAAACGTGTTTGCGGCATCGGACCCTCAAACGCATCCACAAGCAGCAGCACTCCATTAACCATTTTCAAGACGCGTTCAACCTCGCCTCCGAAGTCTGCATGCCCGGGCGTATCAACAATATTTATCTTTGTACCTTTGTAAACAGTAGAGGCATTTTTTGCAAGAATTGTAATACCTCTTTCGCGCTCCAAATCATTTGAATCCATCACGCGCTCAGCAACGATTTGATTCTCGCGAAACGATCCGCCTTGCTTCAAAATTTCATCAACCAGCGTTGTCTTTCCGTGATCAACATGTGCTATTATTGCTACATTTCTTAAGTCTTCTCTAATCAAGTTTTTTCTCCCATTGTTTCGAATTTTTTATTTCAATATTTTTATATAAGAAGGATAATCCCGTTTTGTATCTGATTCATACTTCAACAGAATATCACCCTCGTTTCTTTCCGCCTCAATAAATCCCATCATCTTATAAATGATATACATTACTCTGTTCCTGTCAGTCTCCTTGAACTCAGCATACAACTCCTCACCCTCAGCCTGCGCCATCTTGATAATGTGAACCAGCATAGCCGAACCGATTCCCTTTGTCATAACTCTGCAAGACATCAGCAATAATTTTAACAGCAATCCGTTCTCAGTCCGCTCTAAAAGTACTAGCCCAATCTTTCCGTAGTTGCCGAATTTATCACTCAACTCTGCAATCAAAAAAATTTGCTTGTCTGAATCTATAAGGCCGGCCAACTCTTCATATGAAAATGTATAGCCGGTTGAATTCAATTGATTCGTTCGAATCGTTAGTTCCTCAACACGCTGCAAATCTTCTTCACTCACTTTTGAAATGGTCAGCTCCATATCAAGTGTTGCAAGGAATTCTTCCTTGCTGCCAACATATTCATTTTCAAATTGATTGCGCTTTGAATCATCCATGTACATAAGCCTGCGTCTTGCGGAATCCTCTGTTATAAACTTTGGCATTGTATCATCCATCTGTAAAATCGAGGTGTATTTCAATGCATCAAGTGTCCTAGCCTCAGGACATAAATATCTGATCTCTTCAAGTTCAGTCTCACTGTCATCAACAAACAAAATTGTATCCAGTCCAATGTTTAACGATTCGGCAATGTGTTTAATTGAATCAGCTTTTGAATTCCAACTTATCTGTGGGAACAAAAAGTATTCGGCAATATCAAACTCGATAAGCTTTTTATATGCAATATCGAATTCATTTTTGCTTGCAATTGATTGTAGAATTCCTCTGCTATCGAGAGTTTTAATTATTTCAACTATGCCGTCTTTAAGTGAAACATGATCAGCTTCAAGAAGTGTACCATCCCAAATAGTATTGTCCAAATCCCAAACAACACATTTAATCTTTATACCCATTATTGGTCTTTCAACTCCACAACTGTTGCGACAATATTATTAACACTTCTGAAATTATTTTCAGTAATATGTT
>JANYKE010000102.1 GCA_025361685.1 Eubacteriales bacterium
AGATGCAAATACTGATGATGGTAAGTCATCACTCCAAGAATATACAGGGCAGAAAGAACAAGCAAGAAAAGAATTTTTGAACAAGAAAATCATCAAGCCCGGTGGCAAAGATGAATTAAAAAGAGACGGAAGCAGAGTAGCCGGCAAGACTAGGAAAAGTTTTGACGATTCACCGGACCACACAGCATTTATCGGCGAAAAGAAAAGCGTAAATGAAGTTTTGTCAGAAGATTACATCTTGAACGAATTTTATAAAAACCCAAAAAGAAATAAGAAAATGCTTGGCAGAAAAGGTGGCAAGATATTTAAGCACATTCCACATAAGGCTGTGCTAACAACTATCACTGCCGGCGAATCAATTTCTGTTAAGGAACTTGCAGAGCTTCTCAAGAAAACTTCAAGTGATGTAATTGGCAAGTTGATGAAGCTTGGTGTTATGGTATCGTTAAACGAGGCGGTCGATTTTGACACTGCTGTTCTGGTAGCAGACGAATACAATGTTAATGTTAAAAAGGCAGTTATCGTAAATGAGGAAGATATATTATTTGATGACAGTGATGATTCCGAAGAGAATCTACAAACGAGACCGCCCGTTGTTGTTGTAATGGGACACGTTGATCATGGTAAGACTTCGCTTCTCGATGCAATAAGAGAGACAAAGGCTGTTGCAGGTGAAGCGGGTGGAATCACTCAACACATAGGCGCATATATTGCAAGAATAAATGACAGAGACATTACATTTTTGGATACACCGGGACACGAAGCATTTACAGCAATGCGTGCAAGAGGAGCACAGGTTACGGATATTGCTGTGTTGGTTGTTGCTGCTGATGACGGCATTATGCCTCAGACAGTAGAAGCAATAAATCATGCTAAAGCGGCCAATGTAAAAATAATTGTTGCCATAAATAAAATTGATAAAGAAAATGCAAATGTTGAGCGTGTTAAACAAGACTTGACCGAACACGGAATTGTAATTGAGGAGTGGGGCGGAGATGTAACTTGTGTTCCGGTTTCTGCAAAGAATAGAGTTGGAATTGATGAACTGCTTGAAATGATTCTTCTGACCGCAGATGTTCTCGAACTTAAGGCTGATTACAATAAGCAAGCCAAGGGTACAGTTATCGAGGCTAAACTTGATAAAGGCCGCGGTTCGCTTGCAACCGTTCTTGTTCAAAGAGGTACGTTGCGCGTTGGCGATTCGATTATTGCCGGAACAACTTCAGGAAGAATTAGGGCGATGGTTGACGATAAAGGAAATGAAGTTAAAGAAGCAGGACCTTCAGTGCCGGTTGAGATTGTCGGACTGACAGAAGTTCCAAACGGCGGAGATGTTTTCTATGCAATTAAGGATGAAAGAGTTGCAAGAAATCTTGTTGACAGAAGAAAAGAAGAATTGCGCGACGAACAGCTTAAGGATACGAAAATCGTTACTCTTGAAAATCTGTTTACGCAGATGCAGGAAGGCGAAATAAAGGAATTGAATATTATCGTTAAGGCTGATGTTCAGGGTTCCGTTGAAGCCGTAAGCCAATCACTTGGTAAGATTAGCAATGAAGAGGTTAAGGTTAAAGTTATTCACGGTGCGGCAGGTGCGGTTAACGAATCAGACATCAGATTGGCGGAGGTATCCGGTGCGATTATAATCGGATTCAATGTTCGTCCGGGAACGGGAGTACTCGAACTGGCAGAAAGTGTCGGAGTTGACCTGAGACTGTACCGCGTAATATATGATGCAATTAATGATATCGAAAGCGCTATCAAGGGAATGCTCACACCGAAGTTTAGAGAAGTAGTTCTTGGACATGTTGAAATCAGACAGACATTTAAAGTATCGGGAGTTGGCACAATTGGCGGCGCATATGTTACTGATGGTAAGATTGAAAGAAATGCAAGCATTCGTATCGTTAGAGATGGAATTGTTAAATTTGATGGCAAGCTTTCTTCGTTGAAGAGATTTAAGGATGATGCCAAAGAGGTTGTCGAGGGATATGAGTGTGGTATTTCAATCGAGAAATACAATGATATTAAAGAAGGCGACATTGTCGAAGCATATGGCATAGAGGAGATAAAGGTTTAGTATTATGGACAGAATAATTAAGATTTCCGAAGAAATAAAAAGAGAATTGGGCATAATAATTCATGATGATATGAATGATCCCAGGCTTCCAACTATGACAAGCGTTACAAGAGTTAATGCTACGAAGGATCTTAAGTTTGCAAAGGTATATGTAAGTATGCTTGGCACTGCAGATGAAAAGAAAGAAGCGCTTGATGTTTTAAAAAGGGCGGCGGGGTTTTTGCGCAGTCAGCTGAGTCAGAGGGCAATTTTGCGAACCACGCCGGAGCTTCATTTTGTGCTTGATGATTCGATTGAAAAAGGTATACAAATGTCGAAGCTAATTGATGATACAATAAATCACGATCAAATTGCTCACGTAGGAGAACATTCAGATGAATAAAGAATTTCGGAAAATGATCGACAGCATAAAAAGCGAATGCTCCGGAAATGAAGAGTCACAGGTTGCGCTGATTCCGCATATTTCTATTGATGGAGATGCTCTTGGGTCGGCAACTGCACTTCGACAATTGTTGCTTGAAGAGGGAATAGCTGCAGATATTGTTGTTGAGGAAATATTGCCTGCTAATTTTGAATTTCTTCCCGGCTTTTCTGAAATAAAAGTTTTGAATGAAAATGAAATAGGCAGCTTAGTTGCAAAGAAAAAATACAAGTGCGTGATTTCGATTGACTGTGGTGATCTAAAAAGACTTGGAAAACGAAGTGAACTTTTTTGCGTGGCAAACCTGACCGGTAATATTGATCATCATGTCACAAATACAATAAATGCAGATTATACTTTTATTGAAGAAACAGCATCTTCAACCGGTGAAATTATTTTTAATCTTTTCGATGGAGACCGGATTTCAAAAGATATTTCACTATGTCTTTACACATCAATCATATCCGATACCGGGGGATTTAAGTACGGCAGCATCACAAGAAGCACGTGTCATGCAATCGGAGAATTGATTTCAGCAGGAATTAATTTTCAGGATATTTATTCTGCGGTTTTTGAAGTTACATCTTTCGAAAAAGTTAAGATTGAAGGCTACGCTGCGGAAAGTTTAGAACTTATTGATGGTAAAATAGCCGTTTCATTTTTAACACTTGAGCAAATAAAAATTGCAGGAGCAGATGATA
>JANYKE010000132.1 GCA_025361685.1 Eubacteriales bacterium
GTGCTGACTTCGGCAATCCCACCGGCTTTAATTAATTCGCCATTTATAAGAACATCTCGATCAATATATTTAAGTGTACTTAGTATTACGCCGCGTTCGACTGCAACAAAAATATTGTCAAAACTTTTCCAAGGGTCATTCTGAATATGTCTGTTAAAATAGCTGTACATCTCAGCATGAGTCATATTATTCTTCTGGGTAAAGACATAAGTGCAATGTTCAAGCCACTGACCAAATTCTTCTTCTCTTAGGGTTCTGAATTCAACCATTGAAATACCACCTTTCAAACATTCTGTTATAGATTTCCGTATAAAAAAATATATCATAAATTATATGAAAACACAATAAAGCAGGTGTAATGATAAAAACTCCCGAGTGTAGTGATAAAAAAGGCTGGCTTATTGATAATAAATACGTTTAGGAGTATAATAAACATATAATTTTTAATTTTTGAGTTGAGGAGATGGATAGTATGAATTATGTATGTTCAGTATGTGGATACATTTATGAGCCGGCACTTGGAGACCCTGATAATGGTATTGCGGCGGGCACAGAATTTACCGATCTGCCTGAGGATTGGGTTTGCCCTGTATGTGGCGCAGCAAAAGAAGCATTTGGATTGGAATAACATTGTCATCACTTAGAATTTTTCTTGCGAAAGGACAGAGTAATGGAAGCAATAAAGATTAGAGACGATGTCTATTGGGTTGGAGCAATAGACTGGAATTTAAGATACTTTCACGGATACGTAACTCCAAGAGGAAGCACTTATAATGCATACTTGATAATCGATGACAAGATAACGCTTATTGATACTGCCAAAGAGCCATTTTCGAAAGAGATAATTTCCAGAATCAGCAAAATTGTTGACCCTTCAAAAATCGAATATTTAATTTCTAATCACGTTGAGCCTGATCATTCCGGGTGTATTCCGGCGATAATGGAACTGGCTCCAAATGCAACCATTGTTACGTCTTCGCCAAACGGTGAAAAAGGCCTGCGCAGGCATTACAAAAAAGATTACAAGTTCATGTCTGTTAAAACAGGTGATGAACTCAATATTGGCAAAAGAACTTTGAAATTTATCGGGACTCCCATGATTCACTGGCCTGACAATATGGTCACTTATTCCGCGTATGACAAAATACTTTTTTCGAATGATTCATTTGGACAGCACTACGCTTCTACGGAAAGATTCGACGAGGATGCAGATATTGATAAGGTCATGGAAGAAGCGAAAATATATTATGCAAATATAGTAATGCCATACGGGATGCAGGTAAAAGGTGCGCTCGAAGCCGTAAAGGGACTTGAAATTGAAGCAATATGTCCCAGCCACGGAGTTGTTATTCGCAAAAGCATTAATCGCTTTTTAGAAAATTATAATAAGTGGTCTGAATGCCAAAATGATGGCAGCGCAGTAATTGTTTATGATACTATGTGGGGCACGACAGAGAAAATGGCAAAGGCAGTCTGCGAAGCTTTTGAAAAGAAAGGAATCAGTGTGAGAATGTATAAATTAAGCGATTCGCATATGTCACAGATAATGCCATATATTTTGACGGCAAAATATATTTGTGTAGGCTCGCCAACACTAAACAACAATATGCTTCCGACTGTATCAGCGTTTCTAACTTATCTTAAAGGCCTTCTGCCAAAAAACAAGTTAGCATTTGCATTTGGTTCATATGGTTGGAGTGGTCAAAGTGTTGAACAAATAAATACAATACTTGAGGAATGCAAATATGAAATTCTTGCTCCGTTTTCAAGGATTCAATATATTCCCGATGACATTGAGTTGGTTGAGCTAACGGGAAGGCTCGCAGGCGTATTACATGAATAAATCAGTATTTACAGAAAACATGAATAATAAGCAAGTTGAGGCAATTACATATGGCGACGGAGCCATGCTGATTTTGGCGGGCGCAGGAAGCGGAAAGACGCGAGTGCTAACCCATAGAATTGCTTTTTTGATTAAAAAGAAAAGTGTTCATCCATCTGAAATTCTTGCATTAACATTTACAAATAAAGCTGCAAATGAGATGAAGGAACGCGTAGAAAATCTTATCGGACCTGCCGCGAATACAATGTGGATAGGAACATTCCACTCAATGTGTCTTAGAATACTTCGCACACATTGCGACAAAATAGGCCTAGGTTCGAATTTTGTAATTTATGACACTTCGGATCAAAAGGAATTGCTCGGGGATTGCATTTCGGAGCTAAATCTCGATGATAAGATATATTCTTACCAGTATATTTCAAAGATAATAAGTAATTCCAAAGATAAGTCGATGGATCCCGAAACATTTCGTGCACTGAATCTTGGAAATCATAAGCTTGAAAAAGTTGCTGATATCTACGATTTGTATTCGCGAAAACTACTCAAAAATAATGCTGTTGATTTTGATGATATTCTTTCTTTTACAGTCAAAATTCTTGAGAAGAATAAGAGCGTTAAAGATTTCTATTCTGATAAATTTAAATATGTTTTAGTCGACGAATACCAGGACACAAATAATATTCAGTACAGATTGGTAAAGATATTGTCAAAAAAACATGGCAATCTTTGCGTGGTAGGAGATGACGATCAATCAATTTACGGATGGCGCGGTGCCAATTTCGAAAACATTCTTAATTTTGAATCACAATTCAAGCAAGTAAAAACAGTATTTCTTGAGCAAAACTATCGTTCTGCAAAGAAGATTCTTGAGGCTGCCAATAATGTTATATCAAAAAATATTCTCAGAAAGAATAAAAAGCTGTGGACTGAAAGCGATAATGAAGGAACTCTTTGCACATTTACCGCAAGAAACGAATATGCCGAGGCACAATTTATTGTTGAAAAAATCAAAGACCTTATTAAAAAAGATAAAATGGAGTACAAGGATTTTGCAATACTGTACAGACTAAACTCATTGTCACGAGTGCTTGAGGATACTTTGCTGAGCGCCGGTGTTCCTTACAAATTGTTTGGAGGTTTGAAGTTTTACGAGCGCAAGGAAATCAAAGATATTATCGCATATTTGCGTGTAATAATAAATCCGGATGATAACCTATCTTTGAAGAGGATTGTTAATTTTCCACGCAGAGGTATCGGAAATATTTCTCTCGCAGATATTGAAAGGCAGGCAGCAATGCGCGATGAAACAATTCTTGAAACAATGGCCGTTTCAGGAAGCATTCCTGAACTTTCAAAAAACGCAAGCAAGTATGAAAAATTTGTTGAAATGATTTTTGTCCTCCGTGCAGATTCTGCCGAGATGCCTGTTAGTAAATTTGTTGAGAAGGTTATTGACAGTACAGGAATAATGGATGCATATGTAAACAGTGGAAAGATTGAGAACAAAGCTCGAATTGATAACATAAAAGAATTTGTATCTGCAGCGGTTGAATTCGAAAAACAAAGCGAAGATAAAAGTTTTGAATCCTTCATGAACAATTTGGCCCTCGTTACTGATTTGGATTCGCTTGATAGCGAAGAAGGTGCAGTAACACTAATGACATTGCATAGTTCAAAGGGACTGGAATTTCCGGTAGTATTTATTGCCGGTGTTGAGAACTCGACCTTCCCGATGTCAAGACTAGATGGATCTGTTGAAGAACTTGATGAGGAACGGAGATTGTGTTACGTTGGAATTACCAGAGCTAAGAATCACCTGTATCTGACTTGTACCAAGACGCGTACTGTTTATGGTAAAACTGTTGTCACTGGCCCTTCAGAATATTTATCAGATATTCCTGCTGAACTGATTGAAGATCTCAGCAACGAACATTTGGGTGCAGATTATGATAAAAGATATCAGGGCAGCGAAGCGCACTGGGACAAAACTCCTAAGAATCCCGGCTCGCCATGGCATGCCAGTGCCTCGCCAAGAACTCACATTCCAAAAGATAAGACGATGTTTGAGGGAACGGGAAGGATTGTCAATTCCGTCGAACAACTGAACAACATGAAAAAGGTTTCAGATGATGCATTTGAAACCGGCAATAAGGTTGAACATCGCAAGTTTGGTATTGGCGTGATTGAAAAAGTATTTAAGGATAGCGGAGATGAGCTACTTGAAATCCAATTTGACAAAGCAGGAAAAAAACGCTTGATGGCGGCATATGCCAATCTGAAAAAAATATAAAATTCATTTACAATAGAAATGAAAGAGAGTTTTTTATGTATGGAATTAAAAGGACGCCTTGCAGCAATAGCATCAAAAGTGCCAAAGTGCGAGACATTATTTGACATTGGAACTGACCATGCATACCTGCCAATTTTTTTGATACAAGAACACATTTGTAATCATGCTGTGGCCTGTGATGTCAGAAGCGGACCGTTGAGGATTGCAAAGAAAAACATAGCCAAGCATGGTTTTCAAAATAATATAGATATAGTATTGAGCGACGGACTATCAAGCGTAGCGCCCACAAAGCGCGATGTGATTGTAATTGCCGGAATGGGTGGGATGCTAATTGCGGATATTCTTGACGCGTCAAAAGATAAGGTTGACTCGGCCGCATGCATTATTCTGCAGGCAAACACTGCTATAGTTACTCTACGCGAATGGCTTTACAGTAATAGCTTTGAAATATCCGATGAGACACTTTGCAAAGAAGATAGAAGGATATATAATATAATTATTGCAAAGCTAGCACCCGGCAACGACGCAACTTCAAATAATAAGAAATGCAGCAAAGATTTTTTTGTCGGTCAGAAACTGATAGATAATGCCAATCCACTTGCTGAGGAGTACTTTGAGCGAATGATAAGAAAGTATCAGAAAGTTGCTAGGGGATTGGAAAAGTCCGCAAAATTCAGCGGAACACAAATTAATATTCCAGAAGTTGAATATTTTATAGAGGCACTAGCAGAGTTAAGGAGGCGAAACATTGATGGCAACATATAAAGACATAATTGATTTTATGAATGAAATTGCTCCGGTGCATTTTGCGTGGGATTTTGACAATGTCGGTCCTATGATTGGAAGATTGGATAAAAAGATTAGTAAATGTTTGTTGTGCGTCGATGCATCAAAGGAAGTAATTGAAGAAGCGGTGAATAATGATGTCGATTTAATTATTACTCACCATCCATTTATTTTTGATGTGCAAAACTCAATCATTGTAAAAAGCTCTGAAGACTTTTCAAAGAACTCGTTAATATATGAGGCAATCGAAAATGATATTTGCATTTACAGTGCGCATACAAATCTTGATTCAGTTGAAGGCGGAGTCAACAGCGCCCTGGCAGCAAGTGTTGGTGCGAAAAATATCAGACCACTGTTTGAACAGAATTGTGCAGGGAAAATTGGGTACAATGCAATTGGCGAATTGCCTGAAATGATTTTACTGAAGGATTTTGTTGATGTAGTAAAAAGCAGTATGAATACGCCTGCTGTAAAATATATCGGAGACGATGCCAAACAAATAAAAAATGTCGTAGTTTCAAGCGGAAGCTTTGGAGATTACAGTGAGGCGATTGCAGAAAGGAAAGATGAAATTGATGTTATTGTCACGGGAGAACTTAAACACGGCGTTGCAGTTTTGTATAACAATATCGGCCTTCCGATGATTGTAGTTGAACATTATTTTTCAGAACGAGTCATTTTGCCGGTATTACTTGACAAATTGGCAAAGCAATTTGATTCAATTGATTTTGAAATAAGCAAAAAGGAATATGGTACATTTAAATACAAATAGAAATATATGAGCTTGTGGAGGAGGATTTGATGAGAGATTTTAGGTATTATCTTGAGATAAATTCAAAAGCCGGAAAGTATAGCGGCATAATCAAAGAAAAGGTAACTGAAAAATAATGTTCAACTACAATCATCGGAAG
>JANYKE010000168.1 GCA_025361685.1 Eubacteriales bacterium
CACATAATGCCGCTTTTGACACTTCATTTATGCGGCCGGCATTTAGAAGAGTCGGATTAGAATTTACCAATACTTATCTCGATACATGGCAATTGTCGCGCAGACTTTTTCATGGTCTTAAGAACTACAAACTAGCGACTCTTGCAGATTATTTTTCTATTCCTCAGGAGAATGCACATAGAGCTTGTGACGATGCCAATGTTACAGCCTATTTGTTATCCAGATGTTTTGACGAATTGCAAAATGCTCATTATGTTTCCGATATCGCAACGCTAGTATTATTCGAACAAGATGGATTCGATATTTCCCAAGAAAAACCTTGGCACGCGGTTATTCTTGCAAAAAATGAAGTTGGATTAAAAAATCTTTATAAGCTGGTTTCATATTCACATATCCATACTTTTTTTAGAAGACCACAAATTACAAAAAAGAAATTGTTTGAGCATAGGGAAGGGTTGCTATTAGGCTCTGCATGCGAACAAGGCGAATTGTTTCAAGCAATAATTAACAAAGCAAGTTATAGCGAAATATTTAATATCGGTATTTTCTATGACTATTTTGAAATTATGCCTTTATGCAATAATAGCTTTCTGGTGCGCGAGGAAATGGTAAAGGATGACAATGAACTTATCAATTTAAATTTAGAAATTATCAAACTTGCCGACAAATTGAATAAACCTGTTGTCGGAACATGTGATGCACATTTTCTTAATGAGGAAGACTCAATTGTTCGTGAAATAATTCAGACTGCACAGGGTTACAAGGATGCAAATCTTCAACCTGAACTATATTATAGGAATACAGAGGAGATGCTTCATGAGTTTTCATACCTTGACGAAAAGAAAGCATACGAAATTGTTGTCACAAATACGCGGCTCATTGCTTCAATGATTGAAGATATTAAGCCTATTCCTGACGGAAAATTTCCGCCTTATATTAATGGTGCAGATGATGAGATTAGAGAATCAACAAGTGAAAAACTAAAAGAGCTATACGGTGAAAATCCACCGACAATTGTTGTGGAACGTGTCAATAAGGAACTTAACTCAATTATTAATCATGGATTTGCTGTAATGTATTTGATTGCACGAAAACTCGTACTAAAATCAATTTCTGACGGATATCTTGTCGGGTCAAGAGGGTCAGTTGGCTCATCACTAGTTGCGTTTCTGACAGGTATTACAGAGGTTAATTCTTTGCCGGCACACTACATTTGCACAGAATGTAAAAATTTCGAGCTGTCCGTGGATGATTCAACTGACATTGGGTTTGATTTACCCGACAAAGATTGTCCTGTTTGTGGAGCAAAGTACAAAAAAGATGGATACGATATTCCCTTTGAAACATTTCTGGGGTTTGAAGGAGATAAGGATCCAGATATTGATTTGAATTTTACTGGTGACTATCAAGCAACGGCACACAAGTATGCAGAAACATTGTTTGGGAGTGATTATGTTTTTCGTGCGGGTACAATTTCCGGGATAGCCTCAAAAACTGCATTTGGATATGTGCAAAAATTTATGAATGATACAGGAACAATATTTTCTAGTGCAGAAGTTGAAAGGCTGATGGAAAAGTGCGAAGGAATAAAGAAAACTACAGGCCAACATCCTGGAGGAATAATGATTGTTCCAAAAGATAAGGAAATATATGATTTTTCTCCTATTCAAAGGCCGGCTGATTCAAAAGGAACAGATGTAATCACGACACATTTTGATTGCAAATTTTTGCACGAATGCATTTTGAAAATTGACATACTCGGACATGATGATCCTACGGTTCTCAAAATGCTGCATGATTTAACCGGCATTGATCCCCGCTCAGTTGAGATTGGTGAAAAAAATGCAATGGGAATTTTCAGCGATACGGTTTCGCTTAAGGTGAAAAAAGATGAAATAATGAGTGAAATCGGCACCTTTGGAATACCGGAGTTCGGGACAAAATTCGTTAGAGAGATGTTGAAAGAAACAAGACCTACGAAGGTATCAGAGCTTGTCAGAATATCAGGATTGTCGCATGGGGCAGATGTTTGGATTGGCAATGCGCAAAATTTAATTTCTTCGGGACAAGCAACACTTTCAGAGTCAATATGCTGTCGTGATGATATAATGATTTATTTGATTCATAAAGGACTCCCTCCGAAAGTGTCATTCAAAATAATGGAGAGCGTTAGAAAAGGCAAAGGTCTTACAGTGGAAGAAGAAAAAATCATGCACGAACACGATGTACCGAGTTGGTATATCGATTCCTGTAAAAAAATATCATATATGTTTCCGAAGGCACATGCAGTTGCGTATGTCATGATGGCATTTCGTATCGCGTGGTACAAAGTTAATTATCCCGAAGCATTTTATGCCTCTTATT
>JANYKE010000236.1 GCA_025361685.1 Eubacteriales bacterium
GACAGTTATTTCTTATGTGCTAAATTTAGTTTTTGTTATAATCGGTGTTGCTCTTGGTGCTTTTATTTACTTTATCATAATGGCCAAAATTGGTGGATTGACCAAATCAGATATTGATTCGATCCCACATAGATTCAGAAAATTGATTCCTTCATTTCTCGCAAACCTTATCAAATAATATATTTATCAAATTCATTCATCACTTTTTTTACAACTATGTTATTTGCAGAGTCCAGTTTGACATCATCGATCTGTGATATTGGAAGAATGTTAACAGATGTTCCTGTCATAAATGCCGCGTCAAAATTTCTTATATCTTTAACAGAAATCAATTTACTGATTACTTCACATCCTATATCCTCGCATGCTTCTACTGCATATATTGATGTTATACCACGAAGAACATATTCCTTTGGAGCAGTATAAATTCTGTCATCTTTTACAAAGAAAATGTTTGATCTGCTGCCCTCGGTCATATAACCTTCTTCATTAACTAAAATCACTTCATAGCATTTATCACTATCAATTTGTTCTTCTATCTTCTTTTTGTAATCTGCATCCCAGATTTTGGCTTCAGGCAAATTCCTTGTTAGCTTCAATGTTGTCATATATACTCCGCTTTGATACATTGATTCGGTCGGATATGAACTTTCCCTGATGTATAATACCCATTCCTGTTTGTCGTCACCGAATATTTCAAGCATAGCATTAAAGTCTTGTTCATCATTAACAGAAATAAGTTTTTTGATTGCATTGTCCAAATCATATCTTGTCATAATAATATTTTGTTCGATTGCTAAAAAAGAGGAAATTAATCTTTCATAATGATCATTAAGAAATAATGCCTTTTTGTTGATGATACGTATTACCTCATATATTTTTTTTGCTGAGATATCTGATGGAATTATATCAACAAAGGCCTTGCTCGAAATTGGTTCATTATTTGAAATAAGGTATTCCCCGATATTCCCCTTCATGTGTGCCTCCTCCCAAACTATACCTTTTCAATGATGTGTTTCCAGTACTTTCGTGGCATGTGCAGCATCTGTCTTTTTTGGCTAACTCTTTCTTCAATTGCAATTGCACTAAAAAATTTCTTCCACAAATCCTCAAATTCTGAATTGACATCTCTTACCTTTATTATATCATCAGGAATATGGTCCGTAAACACAATTTGTCTTTCGTTATATATTCCATACCTTTTACGCTTAATATCCGCAAGAATAAATTTCTGAGATGGCATCCTGTCACAAAAATACATCATTAAGAGTTCAATTACATTTGTTGCAGGCTCTATCTCGGAATAAAGAACGCCGTTGCCTATATCCTTGAATCGGGCAAATCCGCACAATCTATGATTCTCGTTGCAAACCTTGCGATCAAGCTCGAACATTTTCATTACACGCTCGTCGGCCAGGTGTGAATTCAGTTTGTGCCCAACCTTGAATCCAAATTCAAGATATTCATAAATCAATATACCTCTTTTGGGATCATCGGACAAATAGCCAGAATAAACAATATCCAGTGTACCTTTGCCAAGCTTTTTAATTATTCCCTTTTCAACTCTTTCATATTTGTCGGGACAATTTGCTACATGAATAATCTCTGCGGTATTATTAAGTAGTCTTTGCCACCCTGTCTCCGGACATATGTCGATAAGTTCAAACCAATTTCTACCCATCTCTTCAAACACATAAAAAATAGCTGTCAGTAGTCCCTGGAAAGTTCCGTCATACAAATATACTCTTTCCATTATATTTCTCCTGTGAGCGATTTAAAGATGTCTGCTCTAACAGGTTCAAGCGATTCAATCAGAAAATTATTCTGCATATACGCAGCATCACTCTCTTTGATATATAAGCTTTTACCTTCTGCCAGAATATTAGCAATTATGTTTTTCTCACTGATTTTGTATTCATCCATTCGCCTGCCATTGCATGTAATAAAAAATCGCGCTCGCTTTAACACAACTCCGAATTTCTTAATAGAGTCAAAATTCAAGGCACAAAATCTTCGTGATTCTACAATCCTTTTTGCAGACCTAAGTCCAATACCCGGCACTCGTAGCAAAGTAAAATAATCTGCCTTATTAATCTCAACCGGAAACTGATCAATATTTCTAATTGCCCAATCACATTTAGGATCAATTAATAGGTTCAGGTCTTGATTTCCTTCATCCAATATTTCGCTTGAAGTAAATCCATAAAAGCGCAATAGCCAATCAGCCTGATATAGTCTATGCTCTCTTAACATTGGCGGTTTGATAAGTGCAGGTAAAAGCGGATTATTACTGATAGGTGTGTATGCGGAAAAAAATACGCGCTTAAGCTTGTAATTATTATAGAGTGCCTCTGTAAGTTTAATAATATCAAAATCCGTATCCTTGCTCGCACCGATTATCATTTGTGTCGCCTGGCCTGCTGGCACAAATGTCGGAGCACTTCTTATCATCAATTTATTATCTTTGCTTTCAACTATTTTATTTCTGATAAATCCCATTGGCTTGATAATAGCATTCTTACTCTTTTGTGGTGCAAGCATCTTCAGACTTTCTTCAGACGGAAGTTCAATGTTAACACTCATTCTATCAACTATCAGTCCGACCTTATAAATGATTTCGGGACTGGCTCCGGGAATTGCCTTAACATGAATATATCCATTGAATCCATAAACTTCTCTAACAAGTTTAACAGTCAGAAAAATCATTTCCATTGTATAGTCCGGATTTTTTATAACCGCAGAACTTAAGAATAAGCCTTCAATGTAATTTCTTTTGTAAAAATTTATTGTAAGTGACGCAATCTCCTCAGGTGTGAACGTTGCCCTGGGCACGTCGTTCGAAGACCTGTTTATACAATACTTGCAGTCATAAATGCAATCATTTGTGAATAGCACTTTAAGCAATGAGATACATCTGCCATCTGCGGCAAAGCTGTGACATATTCCTGCATTAACTGTATTGCCCAATTTGCCTGCTATTCCGGCGCGTTCACTTCCGCTGGATGTGCATGCAACATCATATTTTGCAGCACCTGTCAAAATCTCAAGCTTCTCGGAAATGTCCATTTGTCTTGGCTTGCGGATACTTAACGCTAATTCTTTTTCCATTCTTATACCTCTAAAGATTTTATACATTCATTATACAGAACGTATGTTCTTTTTGCAAGGCCTTTGTAAAATATTTATCAACAACCTTGCATTTTTCAGTATAGATTTGAAAAAAATAATATTTTTGGAGCTGAGAAAGGGAATTGAACCCTCGACCTGCTGATTACGAATCAGAAAAATTGCTTTTTGCAACTTTCAATATATCGCTGTAACCCTTGCTATTACTCACTTTCTCGCTTTCTGCTTTTTGTAATTTTCAGTCTCTTTCTGTCCTTTATAGCCACAATAAAGGACAAATAAAGGACAAGAAATGCATCTTTAATCCACTACCTAAAATATCCTAAAAATGAATGAAGGACAAATGCAAAAAAAGAGCCACCCGTAGGCAACTCTTGTAAAGTAAAATGATTCTCCATTGCACATTTTGATTTAGGTTGGTGTGGGTGTTGGGGTCTAAATGGGTGTCGGTGTCGGTGATGCATAATTAAGTGACATACATATAATCTTGCTGATCTCTGCTCTTGTAATATTTGCTTTTGGTCTGAAGATAAAGCCACCGGCTCCATTGTCATTCCCTTTGATTATTCCTACATTTACAAAGAAAGCAACAGGCTGTTTTGCATAACTTGCTATATCAATTGCATCATCAAACACTGATACGGTAGTTTCTGCTGAAGTTACATCGGGTAATGTTATTGACTGATACTTAACCATTGTTCGTGAAAGCATTTTTGCTGCATCCTGCCTTGACATATTCTCGCCAACGCCATATTTTCCTTCTCCAATGCCGATTGTCAAGCCTTCATTTTCAATTGAACCCACATAAGGTGTGTACCAACTGCCGGCGTTGCAATCGGAGTATGCTGAAGTTGCTGAAGGATTATATACATCATATGCAACCGCAACAATCTTTGCAAATTCCTCACGCAATACCGGATTGCCGGGCCTAAATTCAAACATGCCATTTCCTATCTGGTAGCCGCTTATTATTCCTCTTTCGGCAAGAATATCAATGTATGCCTTTGCCCAGTTTCCGGTGATGTCAACAAATGTTGGAACCGGAGTTGGGGTTGGCGTTGGTATAGGAGTTGGCGTTGGCGTTGAGGTTGCGGTCGGGGTTGTTGTGACAGTTGGAGTTGGGGTCAGTGTCGGTGTTGGCGTTGGGGTTGGCGTTGGTGTCGGCGTTGCTGTCGGCGTTGGTGTTGGTGTTGGTGTTGGTGTTGGTGTTGGTGTCTTAGTTGGAGCCGGAGTTGCTGTCGGTGTTGGTGTTGGTGTTGGTGTTGGTGTTGGTGTAGGTGTAGGTGTTGGTGTTGGTGTAGGTGTTGGTGTTGGTGTTGGTGTTGGTGTTGTTGTTGTTGTTGTTGTTGTTGTTGTTGTTGTTGTTGTTGTTGTTGTTGTTGTTGTTGTTGTTGTTGTTGTTGTTGTTGTTGTTGTTGTTGTTCTATGTATTACAAAAGCAAGATCTCACC
>JANYKE010000008.1 GCA_025361685.1 Eubacteriales bacterium
TATTGCGCGAAATGTTCCGGGCATAATTGTATGCGCATTTCTTCGCGAACACGCCGGCGGAATTATAAAGACTAATCTGCGTTCAAAAAGTGATGATGCAGATGTATCAAAGATAGCATCATCGTTTGGCGGAGGCGGGCACAAGAAGGCAGCAGGCTTTACAATTGAGGGAGATTTGTACGAGATAAAAAATATGCTGGTTGAAAAAATCAGGGGGATGATTTCTTGATTGACAAGAACACAAGCGGCATAGCGGTTATATACAAGCCACCTGGAATTTCATCATTTGATGTAATATATAAATTGAGAAGGATGACGGGAATTAAGCGAATCGGACACACCGGGACACTTGATCCGATGGCTGAAGGAGTTTTGCCTGTATGTTTCGGAACAGCGTGTAAAGCTTCAGAATATTTGACCAACAAAGATAAAACCTATGTTACAATCATGAAACTTGGACTCAGCACCGACACACAGGATTCAACAGGTAATGTAATAAAAGAGACAAAAGTTGAAATTGGCAAAGACGTTTTGCAAAAAAATATTGTTGACGTAATAAAAAGTTTTGAAGGCGAAATGTTTCAAATGCCGCCAATGTATTCAGCAAAAAAAGTTAACGGAAGCAGGCTGTATGACATTGCAAGACGAGGCGAAACGGTAGAAAGAAATCCGGTTAAGATAAACATTTATTTGATTTCTGATATTGAAATAGTTGGTGAAGATGAGGTTAAGTTTCAAGTTTACTGCAGCAAAGGAACTTATATCAGAACTCTATGCAGAGACATAGGTGAGAAGCTTGGAGTCGGAGCATGCATGTCCTATTTGCAAAGAACGGCAGCCGGATTGTTCAAACTTGAGGATGCTGTAGCACTTGATGAGTTCGCGGATATATTGTTTCCGATTGAAAAAGTATTTGAGAGTTTAAAATCAATTGTGCTTGAGTCAGATGAAGTTATAAAGTATAAAAACGGCATGACAGTTCTTCTTGAAAAATTTCAGGACAAAGACATTTTCGAAGATGAGCTGCTAAAAGTATATGATGTTGATAAGAAATTTATCGGAACGGGAAAGGTAAAACTTTCAGGGGAAAAGATATACATAAAGACAGACAAGTTTTTTTAAAATATCGGGTGAAAATTATGAAAATTATTCTTGGCAATAAAAATGAAAAATTGAATGAGAAGCAGACGATTGTTGGCTTGGGCAATTTCGATGGTATTCACATCGGACATGCAACTATAATCAACACGATTATTAACTACAGCAAAATTACCGGATTAAAATCTCTTGTTTATACTTTCGAGAGACATCCGGAGAGCGTAATTCGCCGCGGAATAATGAAACCTATTATTACAACTAACAAACAAAAGATTGAAATTTTGGCAAAGACTGAATTGGATATTCTATATTTGGATGATTTTACTGATGAGTTTTCGACAATGGATGCGGCAACATTTGTTAAAAAAGTTGTTGTGGATAAGCTTAGAGCCAAACACGTTGTTGTAGGATACAATTATCGATTTGGATATAAAGGGAAGGGAACTGTCGATGAATTGCGTTCGCTTGGTGAAGAGTATGGATTTGGAATAACGATTATTCCGCCGATAAAATCTGGCAGAATGGTAGTGTCCAGTTCTTTGATCAGGCAAAAGATTGCAGAAGGAGATATTGATTCCGCATACAATTTGCTGGGGAGGCATTTTTCAATAACAGGATTTGTACAGCCCGGCAAAAGAATCGGACATCAGCTTGGAGTGCCCACAGCCAATATACATCCGAAACCATACTTGATATTGCCACCCAACGGTGTTTATTACACAAAGACTTTGTTACATGACAAGTTGTATAGCAGTATTACAAATATGGGTGTGAATCCAACAGTGAATTACAAGAATCCGGATCCAACAGAAAGAATTATGGAGACGCACATTCTGAACTTTGATCAGAACATTTATAACGAGTACATTGAGGTATTTTTTATTAAAAAAATCAGAGACGAAAAGAAATTTGCCAACACAGATGAGCTTGCTGTACAGCTTGCAATGGACATTGAACAGGTTGAAAAATATAGCAATTTCGGGTATAATACTTAGTGCACAGACGGTGCACTGAAAGCTAATTGCAGACATAATATTTTGAAAGGAAAAATAATGAGTATAGATAAAATTACTATTGACGATACAAATTTTGATGTGATTAAAGCAGAAGGCAGTTACAAAATGCCTATGCTTCCTTTGCGTGGAGGGATTATGCTGCCGTATCTGACTGTGCCATTTGATGTGGGACGAGACTCTTCAAAAAAAGCAATCGCTACAGCGATGGA
>JANYKE010000011.1 GCA_025361685.1 Eubacteriales bacterium
TTATGAAATTGACTTTATTATTCAACGCGGAAATGATATAATTCCGATTGAAGTCAAGTCGGAGAGAAATGTTGAAAGCAAGAGCTTGAAAAAATTCAAAGAAAAATTCAGCGATGATATAAAAATCCGCGTAAGATTTTCATTGAATAATTTGAAATTGGATGGTGATGTTTTGAACATTCCACTTTTCATGGCTGATCACACCGACAAACTTATTGGCTTGGCATTAAAAAAAATGAAGAACAGGTGAGTTGTTATGAAAACTTTAATTTTTAACGGTTCTCCAAGAGATAATGGAGACACAGCATTTTTGATAAACGAACTGCGCCAACAGCTGGACAGCAAAGTAATGTTGATTGATACATTTTATTCCGAAATTTCACCGTGCACCGATTGCCGCAATTGCTGGAAAAAAGTTGGATGCAGCATCAACGATGACATGCAGGATGTGTACGAATACATAAAGGAGTGCGACAATATCGTAATTGCATCACCGTTGCATTTTTCCGAATTGACCGGAACACTACTCAGTGTCGCTAGCCGGTTGCAAGTATATTATGGATCCAAACGTTTTCTGAATGTTGTACAAGTTACAAAGAGAAAAAAGGGTGCGATAATTTTGTGCGGAGGCGGAGACGGCGGTCCCGAGATGGCTTTGAGTACAGCCGGAACATTGTTAAAACTTATGCAAGCGGATCTTGTTAAAACGGTTACATCATTGCATACCGACGATTTACCAAGCAAAGACGATGAAGCCGCTCTCACCGACATAGCAGACCTTGCCGAAATGTTAAACAATGAATAAAAGCGAAAGAGGAATTGTTGCCCACCTCATAGTATTTGATGATGATATAAATGTTTTGAATTGACGATGTGCTTGCTTTTGCCCCGCAAACCGAGAATTAATTAGCGTATGGGAACTTTTTTGCCCATAACTTTTTGAGAATTGCGTTGAAATTTTTTCGTTTTCATGTGATAATTATAAACAAGATTACGAATTGCTTGAGATTTTATATTCGCTATACAAAATAGAAATTGAAAAGGAAAAAATTATGGCTGACAATAAAAAAGAACAAGAACGCGCGGAGCTACACAGAACCATTTGGGGCATTGCAAATGATCTTAGAGGAAGCGTCGATGGTTGGGACTTCAAGCAGTATGTACTGAGCATGCTTTTCTATCGATACATTTCTGAAAACATTGCAGGTTACATAAACACTACTGAAATAGAGACGGGGGATTTGAATTTTAATTATGCAAAATTATCCGACGAGGATGCAGAAAGAGGCCGCGAAGATCTTGTCAGCACAAAAGGGTTTTTTATATTGCCGAGCGAGCTTTTTGAAAATGTAAGACTGTGTGCTTCAAATGACGAGAATTTAAATGAGACACTTGAAAGAGCATTTAAGAATATTGAATCATCCGCACAAGGAACCGTAAGCGAAGATGATTTCAAAGGCCTGTTCGATGATATTGATGTTAACAGCAATAAGCTTGGCAATACAGTTGCAAGCCGCAACGACAAGCTTGTAAAGCTTATGAACGGTGTTTCCAATATGAAACTTGGTGAATACAAAAATAATACGATAGATGCTTTCGGTGATGCTTATGAATACTTAATGGGCATGTATGCATCGAATGCAGGCAAGAGCGGTGGCGAATATTACACCCCTCAAGAAGTATCCGAACTTATAACAAGACTTACATTGATTGGTAAAACCGAAGTTAATAAAGTATATGATCCCGCTTGCGGTTCAGGTTCGTTACTTTTGAATTTTGCAAAGATTTTGGGCAAGGAAAATGTGAGACAAGGTTTTTTCGGACAAGAAATAAATATAACTACTTATAATCTTTGTCGTATAAACATGTTTTTGCATGACATTGATTATGACAAGTTTGAAATAGGGCATGGAGACACGCTTACCGATCCACTTCATGAGGGTGATGAACCTTTTGAAGCAATTGTATCTAATCCTCCATATTCAATAAAGTGGGATGGAGACAGTAACCCAATCTTAATTAACGACTCTCGTTTTTCGCCTGCAGGTGTACTTGCTCCGAAGTCTAAAGCAGACCTCGCGTTTATTATGCACAGTCTTTCGTGGCTTGCAACCAACGGTACGGCAGCAATTGTTTGCTTCCCGGGTGTAATGTATCGTGGCGGTGCAGAAATGAAGATTAGAAAATATTTAATTGATAATAACTATGTCGATTGTGTAATCCAACTTCCAAATAATCTGTTCTATGGCACGAGTATAGCAACCTGCATTATGGTTTTGAAAAAATCTAAAAAAGAAAATAGCACCTTGTTTATTGATGCATCTCGTGAGTTTATTAAGGTTACTAATAGCAACAAATTAACAGACGAGAACATTAAAAAAATTATTTCTGCATACAAAGCTCGCGATAACGAAGATTACTTTGTTTGCCTTGTTGGTAATGACAAAATTGCAGAACAGGATTACAATCTTTCAGTTTCATCATATGTTGTGCAAGAAGACAAGCGCGAAATTGTTAATATAAAAGAGCTCAACGCAGAAATTGAAAAAATTGTTGCAAAGGAAAACATCCTTCGAGCAGAAATTGATGCCATTATTGCTGAAATAGAGGGAAGTGGCGGCAATGAATAGAGAATTGGAATTTTTAATATATAATACACCTGATGAAGGTGTTTCAATTAATGCAATGATTAAGGATGAAACTATTTGGCTTACTCAAAAAGGAATGGCCAAGTTGTTTGATGTTGAAGTACCCGCAATATCAAAGCATCTTACAAATATTTTTGCAGATGGTGAATTAAGTGCCGATTCAACTATTTCCAAAATGGAAACAGTTCAGCAAGAAGGTGCGCGCATTATTAAAAGAAATGTGGACTTTTATAATCTTGATGCTATTATTTCAGTAGGCTACCGTGTTAATTCCAGAAAGGCAACTACCTTTCGAATTTGGGCAACAGGCATATTAAAGGAATATATGACCAAGGGTTTTGCAATAGATGATGAAAGGCTAAAACAAGGCAAAACAGCTTTCGGCAAAGATTATTTTAGAGAATTATTAGAACGAGTTCGTTCCATAAGGGCAAGCGAAAGACGTATTTGGCAGCAGATTACCGATATTTTTGCGGAGTGCAGTATTGATTATGATAAAGATGCAACAATAACACAAGATTTTTACGCCATGGTACAAAACAAATTTCATTATGCAATCACAGGGCAAACAGCGGCTGAAATAATAAACACAAAATCTGATCGAAACAAACAAAATATGGGTTTGACCACATGGAAAAACTCACCGGACGGACGCATATTAAAATCTGATGTAATAGTTGCAAAAAATTATCTTGAGGAAAAACAAATAAAGCAATTAGAGAGAACCGTTACCGGTTATTTTGATTACATTGAAGATTTAATTGAGCGTGAAAACACTTTCACAATGAAAGAGTTCTCGCAAAGCATTAATGAATTTTTAACTTTTAGAAAATATGATATTCTAAAAAACAAAGGCACTATTTCAAAAAAAGACGCAGATGAAAAAGCAAGGGCAGAATATACTAAATTTAATAA
>JANYKE010000023.1 GCA_025361685.1 Eubacteriales bacterium
CCAAAATTTATTCTAAAAGTTATCCGGGTCAAAGTTTTCGGATAATATGTTTTATATATTGTGTATTACAATAATCTCAAACTGTAAACTGTAGGTTGAAATAAAAGAGAATATTCCGAAGAATATTCTCTTTTATTAGTGGTCGGGGTGAGAGGACTCGAACCTCCGGCCCCTTGGTCCCAAACCAAGTACTCTAGCCAAACTGAGCTACGCCCCGACAGGCATATCATGCGTACAAGCGTCATTATACATTAACATGCGGGCAAGTTCAAGATATTTTCAGAAAAATTGTTTACGAAGGATTTGTGCGTCGGAATTGCGCGCGGGTTAAGATTGCAAGTATCTGCCAAATGGTTTACAATATGTTTACATCACATTCATATTTTATTCAAAAAGATAAGGTAGAATCGGATTGAGCGTTGGGAAATATCGACAGGAGGTCGGCTTAATGATTGAGATACAAAACCTATATAAGAATTACGGCAATATTCAAGCATTAAAAGATGTTACATTTACAGTTGATAAGGGAGAGATTGTCGGATTCTTGGGACCAAATGGCGCGGGCAAATCAACCGCGATGAATATTATGACCGGCTATATTTCGTATAACAGCGGAAGCGTTAAGATTTGCGGCTTTGACATTCTTGAGGAACCGAACGAAGTTAAGAAGCGGATCGGATATCTTCCTGAGAATCCGCCACTTTACCCGGAGATGTCTGTATACGAATATTTGAAATTTGTGTCCGAGTTAAAGAAGGTTCCAAAGAAAGAAATCAAAGAAAGCATTGACAAGATTCTTGAGGTTACTCAAATTACGGATCATAAAAAGCGCATAATCAAAAACTTATCAAAAGGGTATAAACAAAGAGTTGGACTTGCACAGGCGCTCGTTGGCAATCCCGAAGTTTTGATTCTTGATGAACCAACTGTCGGACTTGATCCAAATCAAATTATTGAAATAAGAAATGTTATTAAGCAACTTGGCAAAGAGCATACAATTATTCTCAGCTCACATATTCTGCCGGAAGTTAGTGCAGTGTGTGAGAAAATAGTTATCATTAACAAGGGCGAGATTGTTGCGATTGACAGTGCCGGTGCATTGTCAAAACAGACGGACATTGACAATGTGAAATTTATATTTACAATTTCCGGACCTAAGAGCAGTGTTCTTAAAGTAATTCAAAATGTTCAAGGGGTAAGGAGAGTAAGGGATATATTGGAAGTTGACACTGATGAATTTGAATACGAGGTGCAGCCTGAAAAGAATGTTGACTTGAGAAAGATTCTCTTTTTCACACTTGCAAAAGCAGGTTTCCCGATTCTCGAAACAAGGAGCGAAGGGATGTCACTTGAAGATGTGTTCGCAAAATATACAAAAGGTGAAGTCGATACGACAAAGGAGGATTACATACAATGAATGCTGTATTTAAGAGAGAGTTAAAAGCATATTTTTATTCTCCTATTGCATATGTAATGATAGGAATATTTTTCGCATTTGCCTCATTAATCTTTATTACTTTTTGTGTTAACCAAAGCTTCGCAGATATTTCGCCGGTGCTCACCTATCTTCAACTCATACTATTAATTATTTTCCCAATTCTCACCATGAAGATTTTTTCAGATGAAAAGAAGAATAACACCGAGGTTTTGCTTCTTACCTCACCGGTCAGTACGGCGCGAATTGTTGTCGGAAAATATTTGGCGGCGCTTTTCATTTTCCTGATAATGACCGCATCAACATTATTATTTGTTTTGCTGTTTTATATTTTCGGTGCCCCTAACACTCAAATTATTCTCGGAGCTTACACAGCATTTATTCTTTTTGGGGCAACAATTCTTGCGATAAATGTCTTTATTGCGTCTTTGACAGAGAGTCAAGTTATTGCTGCGGTTCTTGCATTCTTCGTAAATATAATTCTTTATTTTTTCTCACAAATCAAATTTGTTTTCGGACCACTATCGGATGCATTTGTATCTGCTATATCTCCGATTGAAAGAACAAAAGATTACCTGATGGGAATTTTTGCAATTAATCATTTGATATTTTTTATAATTATGATTGCAGTAATGTTATTTTTTACTGTGATGAATATTGAGAAGAAACGCTGGAACTAGGAGGATATAACAGATGTACGAGCAAGATGCAAAAAAAGGAAAGATAAACAAGAAAAAGCTGTTGTATGGAAGCGGCGCACTGGTCACGATTATTATTGTTCTGGCAGTTTCAGTTTTTGCTGTAATGGGTTCGGATAATTTTCTTAATCGGAAGTTTGATTTGACCACTGAAAAGATATACAGTATCAGCCAAAAGAGTATTGATGTTCTGCAAAAAATTGACACTGAACTAACGATTTACAGGCTGGCTGATGACCAAATGGTAACGGAAGATTCAACAAACGGCGGTTTCTACAGTATGGCATACAAATTTCTGGATGACTATACAAAGTACAACAGCAAGATTAATCTTGTAATTGTCAATCCTGACAAGCAGCCCGGTATAATGAGCGAGTTGGATCTTGATAATTCAAGAGGACTGAATAAGTTTGACATAGTTTTTAAGTCAGGCGCGAATATAAAAAAGGTATCTATTGATCTTAACAATCCGGATATTTTCGATAATAACAGCGACCAAAACGCTAATCCGAATAACAAGAAGTTAATTATCGAACAAATACTGACAGGAGCCATTATTCAGGTTACGAATGGAACTGTTCCAAAACTATATAGCATATCGGGTCATGGAGAAAGCACTTTTGATAAATCTTATACATACTTGAAATCAGCTATCGGAAGTCTTGGATTCGATTTCGCCACTCTAAACATTTCAATAAAAAAAGCGATTCCGGATGATGCCACTATGATTTTATTACTTTCCCCAAAGACCGACCTTTTGCCCGATGAAGCATACCTGCTTGGGCAGTACATGAAGAAGGGCGGTAAGGTGGTATTTATGTTTGATCCGGTAATTCCGGCAATTTCTTTCCCCAACTTTAATTCTTGTTTGAAAGAATATAATATTGAAATTCAAGACAGTGTTATCTACGAGAAGGATCCTAACAATAATGTTCCCAACAGTGAAGAAACATTATACTTAAAGCTGAAAGGAGGGCCGCTCACTGAAGTCGCATCAGACTTGAGCAAAATGGCGTTGTTCTTTAATAAGGCTTTGCAAATAAATCAGCTCAAAAATCAAAATACCAATATCCAAACTGCAAGTTGGTTTTACACAAGTGACAAAGCAATTGCACAGTCGCTCGCTAATTCCTCTGAAAGCATAACAGGGACATTCCCAATCATAATGACAGCGCAACGACAGTTTTTGAGCACTGAAAAACCGTCCCGCATTATGATTACTGCCGATACTGATTTTATAAGTGATTCGATGATTGGGATTACCGACCCGCAAATTCCCACAGCAGTTATGACTGCTTTGGTTAGCTGGGTTAATGATGAGGCAAAACCTGCAATTGTGATTGAGGGTAAGACAATGTCAACAGATCAATTTGCAATGACAGAGGCGCTGGCAAACATAACTTTTGTTATTTTCATAATTGTAGTTCCGGCTATTATTATTATATTCGGAATAGTTGTTTGGGCAAGAAGAAGGCACAGATAGTTTGGGATTTTTCAAATAAATGCATTTGAAGAAAGGGTAATTAGGACCTCTCATGACAATTAAAACAATTTGGAAGAAATATAAGGCAATAATTATTCTTGGATCAATACTTGTCGTGTTGGTTGCGGCATATTTTATCGGCATGTACATAAAATCAAGTTCGACTGCTGTTACAGCTAATCCAAGCAGTACAGGAACAGAATCTGTTGACATGTTTTTGGTAAATGACGTTTCTAAATTTCAGATTTTTAACAGTATTGAAAACAAGACATATGATTTTGAAAAACGCAAGTCCGGCGATCAAACCGAGGTATGGGTGTATGTTGAAAAACCAACATTAAAGGTAGATCAAGATGTGTTTACAGCAGTTATCAGAAGCATGTCTTTTATTACATATGAAGCGTTGGTTACGACTGATAAATCACGGGCAAATGAATTCGGACTTTCGAACCCGTCGGTATTCACGGCAACACTTGCCAATGGAGACGTTAAAAAATTTGAAATCGGAGGTTCTACTCCAACACATTCCGGATATTATTGCATGTCTTCGGAAAGCTCGGTTATTTTTACCGTAAGCGCAGCGACCGGTGACAGCATGCTGATAACAGAAGCTGATTTGTACAATAAGACAATTTTTGATTTTACAATCGATGACGTTAAAGAAATAATTTACAACAAAGGTACTTCGACAATTTTGGATATATACTATGATGGCAAGACTTATGTTACGCGTGCTCCGATTTATGGATTTTCAACTAAGGATCAAGAGTTTATCGATTTTAGAAATCAATTACCTGAACTCAAAAAATCAACATATGTAGGGGCTTCCTCAGAAAAATCGAAATATGGATTAGATAATCCCATATCCAAACTCCGAATTGTTACTGCTGCAATGGACAAAACGCTTATTATAGGCAAGGAAATTGTAAAGAATTCGGAAGCTTATGCAATGATTGAAGGTGAAGATGACATATTCATATTTGATCTTTCAACATTTCCGAGCAAAGATGTAGATATTATGAATCTCATAGTTCCAAATATAGCATTACCATTCTTGCGAGAGCAAAGCAGTATTAACATTAATTTGCTTGGAACAATTATTGATGCTAAACAAGAACTGAATGATAGTGATCCGAAAAGCGATAAGTTCATCGTTAACGGAATTAATGTGTCCGGGAAAAATAGCAGCGATCAACTTTATTATAAAGAATTTTATTTTAATGTAGTTTCACTTGAAGCTGTAAAGACTGAAGAAGGAGCTAAACCATCAGGTCCGAAGGAAGTAAGAATTGAGTATGTTAACAAGGATGGAAGCAAAACACTAATTGAATGTGTTAAAAAAGATAACAACTATGCATATGCATTTTTAAATGGCAAGTATACGGGTACACTTATTGATCGTGCCAAGTATACCGAGATTAAAAAGTCATATGATGACATGATGGCCAACGGAAAAGTATCGTAAAAGCTTTCTGTTAACTCGTATTAGAACCTATTCAAACTTAAAAAAATAAAGCAAGAATGACAAACAAAACTTAATTGTAATTTATCTGGCAGACTAAACAACAGATTTAAAAGCAAACTGAAGTTTACTTTGTCAATTAACCATTATCAAAATAATGGGGGCAGGTAAATTTTTTTGTTGCATAAATATTCAAATTGTGCAATAATAAAAATACATTAAGGGGAAGCATTTCATAATATTGTAAAAGTGACTTAAAAAAATTTTAAGTACAGGAGAATAATGCAGATGAGCAAAATTAAAAAGAGCAAGCAAACAGTAGTAGCATTGTTACTTTCGCTAACGATGATTTTTTCGGTATTCATATCTTTGAATATCACGGCGAATGTAAAAGTATACGCAGCAGGTGCAACACAAATTGTTACGGTAACAAATTTAGACCTTATGAGAAGTAGCAGCGGAGACTTTGTACTAATGAATGATTTGGATATGTCCGGAGTATCAGACTGGACGCCTATCCCCAATTTTAAAGGGACATTTGACGGGCAGGGTCATACAATATTCAACTTAAGCAGTACGAGCGGAGGCTTATTTGGACTTTGTGATAATACGAGTAATTCCGGCAACCCATTCAGAGCCAACGGAATTGAGATAAGCAATATTATATTTAAAAACGCTAATATAAGCGGAGTTCAGAATATCGGTGTTCTGGTAAACAACATAATATGCCAGGGCGTCGGTGATCCAAATGGAAATGTTAATAAAATAACTAATTGTAAGGTAATTGATTCAACCATCACTAATCCAAATACGGGAAATAATCAAAATGTTTACACCGGTGGACTGATAGGAACATTGTCAGGCGGGTGTGTGACTAACTGTTCAGCTGAAGGCGTTACAGTCACTACAAAAGGGCAGAGCACGGGAGGATTAATAGGAAACACTGCCGGACTGACTGCTGATAAGAATGCCAGAGTGTTTGCTATTCAGGGGTGTTACGTAATAAATTCTGCAACTAATAACACGGTTGTTGATAACTCGGGAGGACTGTCCGGAGGTGGCTGCGGTGGCATGATAGGAGCTATGGCAGGCGGTGCATATTCTACAGTAAGACAATGCTATGCGAATATTAATTTGGTTAAAGCGTCTGCAGGCACATCATCAACAGGAGGTGGTGTCGGAGGATTAATCGGAACTTTCGGAACTCCGGCAAAAGTTGACCGCTGTTATTCAAAAGCAACGATAACCAATACAGCAACTACTGCTTCTTCTACAGGCGGGTTGATTGGAGAAATCAATCAGGGTGCGAACAGCAGAGGTTCAACCATTACAAATTCTTATTCCGTTTGTACGGTTACAGGGAGCAATAATTCTACAGGAGGATTGATCGGTACAATTGGCGGAAGCGCTTTTTCAACTACTACACTTGAAGGAGGAACAGTAGCAAATTGTTATTCGGCAAGTACCGTTCCCGGCAGTGGAGCAGCTTTTCTGGGAAGCATGAACGCTTCTACAGACCAGGGATTTGTTAATAGTTCTAAGAATAATATCTGTGACAATAAAGAGACAAAAAACATATCTACAACTGCGGGCATTAATTCAAATGCTGCATTTTGTGTAAAGAAATCTACCGTAGATATGACGACAAATGCCGCAACTACTTTTGCAACTCCGGCATGGGATTTTAGTACCTCACCGACAGCGAACAGCTTCTGGACTCAGATAAGTGGAGTTAACGAAGGTGCCCCGGGATGTCCTTATCCTGTATTACGCGGCATTGGAGAAGGCACTACAGGCGGACTTATTGCGCCGACATACCCTCCGGTCATTACACCTACCCCGGCTCCACCGACACCAACGCCAACTGCACCACCACCAAAAGCATATTATGTCGATCCGGTCAACGGCCTGACGGGTAATGACGGATTAAGCCCGGATCACGCATTTCCATCCCTTGGAAGCATTCGCAGCAGCTCTTTACTCACACCAAATACAACAGTTTACCTGATGGATGGCGTCTATGGGAATCCTGCGCTAACGGCAGTTAAGAACGGAACTGAGGATCCAACAAGCGGAATCAGACTAAGCGGGATAACAGGTTGGGCAAATGCTCCAATCACATTTAAAAACTATACCAATCCGACAACAGGAATAGAGAGCAAACCATATCTTACCGGAATCGGAGATAATAACAACTTTGTAACAATATCAGGTTGCTCATACGTTATTTTAGATGGATTGGTTTGTGATGAAATTAAAAGCCTTTCACTCGGGTTAAGTATACAAAGCAGCAACCATATAACAGTTCAAAATTGTTCATTCGGCGGACACATTATTGATCCGGCAACCTCTTTGAAATCTACTCCGGCTACCATGGTAGATTTGGGGCTTGGTACGCAAGATTGTAATCTCATTAATGATCTTTTGGATAAGTGTGGTGACCCGGCAGCTGAAGGCAGCGGAAACCTTATTTATACACATGGTGTAACACGTTGCCTGCTTGATGGCGTTCTATTTAAGAGAGGTGGCCATGGCGCACTTACTCTAATGGATAGGAGTCAGTTTAACATTGTAAGAAACAGTATTGTTGATCAGGAGTGGGGTGGCGGACTTTCCGCAAATTCAGATTCAAAGTTCAATGTGTTTGAAAATAATGTCATAATGAATATCGGATGGCAGGTCTTAACTTATCCCAAATGTTCAACACAGCTATACGGTGCTTCAGCGTTTATTGTTAGAAACAATCTTTACATCAGAGCGGCAAGCGGTCAAAGAGGACTTCAGCCTAAGAATATTACAGACGGAAGTTATAATACATATTGGCAGCAGGCAATGAATTTTGGAGGCGGTCAATGCAATGACAACCAATTTGCAGGCGTTGACTTTGGGACTACTGGTGCAGCATATAATAAAGTAAAGGTTGCGTGGGCACCTAATGCAACAATCAACGGTGTCACATATAATTATTATTTCAAAAAATATTACATTGAAACCTCAAATGATGGAACAAACTGGGCGACTGTTTATACACAGTTAGCAGGAACAGGTGGAGTTGATTATAGCAAGGATGGGCAGGTTGTTGCCAGAGTTGAGGAAATCACGATACCTATGTCGACTGCTAAATATGTAAGAATACGGGGCGACAGGGCAATGGGAGGAACGGTTGATCCGGCTCCCGGCAGAGTGGTAGAATTCGAAGTATATAACACAACTGCGGTTGATCCGTCGACAAATGTCGCTGCCGGAAAATCTGCATTTGCGTCCTCCATCGGAACAAAAATGGGAGATCATGGAATTGATTTATTTTCCAATTCAATTTATGATGTTTCGGATAATCGAGTATATAATAACACGGTAACAGAATGCGGGGGTCCGGGTATAGGACTTAGTCAAAGAGGTAATAATTATGTTTCGCGCAATAAAGTATTTAATAACATTATTTACGGAAATCGTACGAGTTGCTGGGATTATAATCAATGGGGCATAAAAGGCACATATGAATTTTGGATAGAAACAATAAACAGCACGGGAAAGAGCGGCGGATATCAGATTGATACTTTCAGCGAATGGATCAAAGACACATCAATTTATAATAATATTATATTGCATTCCGACTATTTTGCAGACCGCCCGGGCAGCGGAGTAATATATGATATCGGAGTAGCAGAAGAATGGTCAAAATCACTTGCAGACAGTCAAGCGCAATTTCCTCTGTCAATTCACAATAACTTTGAGTTCAACCCGCAATTTTTAAAACCGAAAGCTGAAATAAGCACGAGCTTTGATGCTACAACAATTGATACAAAAACGGGTATTGGAACGGTTCCATACCATTCGATGGATAATTATATAGGAGTAAATTACTATACTCTTGATAATTATCATTTGCAAGCAACCTCGCCGGCTAGAGATGTGGGTGCGCATTATGCCACAACAACAGCGGCTTCCGTAACGCCGACTAAACAAATCCCGGTCGATGACAAATATACATTTTTAGATGGATATGGAATTGCCGGTTTGCCCGGAGATGAAATCCAAATTATTTCAGGAACAACGGGAATGGTAAAAGCGAAGACAATCATTACGAAAATTGATTACCTTTCTCAGGGTACAGTTACAATGTCCGGAACGTCAGGAACACTAAATGTAGCTGATAACGTTGTATTCGCGGCGGGAGATTATGTAGACCTGCTACATGAAGGCGAATTCCCGGATTTAGGAGCATTTCAGTATGATTCTGCTACAATACCGCCAACCGGGTCTGCAACCCCAACCCCAACAGGAACACCAACCCCGACCCCGGTAACAGGAACACCAACCCCAACTCCGGTCACATCAACACCAACCCCAACCCCAACACCGGTAACATCAACTCCAACTCCAACACCAACGAGAACACCAACCCCAACACCAACACCAACGAGAACACCAACCCCAACACCGGTAACACCAACACCGACCCCGGTAACATCAACTCCAAC
>JANYKE010000024.1 GCA_025361685.1 Eubacteriales bacterium
ACACTATTTCCGGCTTATATTTTTCTATCAGCCTAACCATAACTTTTGCTTCTATCTCATCATTGAATCCTGAAAGTGAAGCATCGTCGACTACTATCGCTTTGTCGGCTCCATATGAAAATATCGAATTAATCTGCTCAGAAATATCATATCCCATCACAACCACCCATACCTGAGAGGATCTCTTGTCTGCTAATGATCTTGCTGCTCCAATAAGTTCAAATGTTGTCGGTTGAATTTTTCCGGAAAGACATTCAGCAACTACCCATACATTGGAGAATATTGCTCTGTCGTCATCATTTCTTACAATCATTTATTTTTTCCTCCAATCATAATATGCTGCGAAGTCTAAATTCACTTACAAGTTCTACTGCGCATTCTTTCGGTGTGCCGGTGATTTTTTTCGTAACGGAATTTCTTGGCGGTGGCGGCGCGGTTTTCTCGACTCTTGTCGGTGAACCATTTAACCCAATCTTTTCAATATCAGTTCCGATATCTGAAGATGTCCAAATCGGTATTTCGATTTTTTCTGAAGCTAATCTTCCTCTTAAAGTTGGAACGCGTGGTGTGTTAATATCTTTTACAACAGTTAATACAGCCGGAAAATCAATTTCACACAAATCGTATCCATCTTCATGCATTCTTCTGACTTTTACAAACTCGGAATTTGCATCCTCAACTTTCATAACATACGTTGCCTGAACCCAATCAAGATGCGCAGCAATTCCCGGACCTACTTGAGCGGTATCGCCATCTATTGCCTGCTTGCCGCAAATAACCAAATCAACATCGCCTATCATACTAATCGCCTTTGAAAGAACATAACTCGTAGCCCAAGTATCAGATCCTCCAAATGCCCTGTCACTTAAAAGAATCGCACTGTCTGCTCCAACAGATATTGCTTCGCGCAGGCATATCAATGCTTTTTCGGGACCCATAGAAATTACTATTACTTCACCGCCAAACTTATCGCGAAGCTGCACTGCTTCTTCAACAGCATAAGTATCAAAAGGATTTAAAATTGCCTTTACCCCTTCGCGAACTATTCTTTTAGTTTCCGGGTCAATTTTTGCATCATTTGTCGCCGGTACCTGCTTAATGCATACAACAATTTTCATAAAAGCCTCCTTGAAAATATTCGGTCAAACCCATATATCCTGCAATAAATGATATTGTGTCTTAAATCCCAGAAGCGATAGATAAACGCCGCATTTGGGATAAATTTTATGAAGCATACCCAGTGTCTCTATTGGATTAAATAATGTATCTTCCGGAATTTCATATCCTACCGCATCTGAAAGAAGATAAAGTTTTTTACTCATCCATGCTTCAACAACCACATCAATATTTGGATATTTTTCCAAAAGTTCATCAACAATTTCATTTTTTTCAATTATAGGCTGAGTAATAACAAACTCTGCACCGGCGTCAAATTTTCTCTTTAGCTTTGCAAACTCGTGTTCAGGTGGTTCATAAGGATTAAATGCAACACCCAAAACAAAAATTCCGGGATACTCTTGCTTAATATATTTTAGCAATTCGACTGAGGTAACTGATTCAACACCAACTGCGCCAATATCTGACGGTTGAAGTTTTGGCAATCGGTCAGAACCATCGCCGCTTATGACTAACAAATATTTTATTTTCTTTGATTTGCATGTATCAAGTATCTCATGCAAGTTCTTCTTGGTATGAAAAGTATTCAGATGGATTACAACTTGTTCGGAATTGACCGGAAGATTAAGTTCTTCAATTATTTCATGACCCTGAAAAGCAAGAAGACCCATTGCATTATCTGTAATGCATGCGCAATATCCGCTCTCCATGACCCTGTTATATTTCTCTGCAAACAAAATTAAGTCAGCATCCAACTTTTCGGTATTCTGTTTTGGAGGAAGCACCTCAACATGATAAAGCTTATTTTTAATATGGTGTTGCATATATTGTTACCACCTTTACTCAAAATAATTTTTGAAGCTAAACCTCAAGTTCTCCATCTCTAAATTTTGT
>JANYKE010000029.1 GCA_025361685.1 Eubacteriales bacterium
ACTACCAAGTTTATATTGTCAACATTCTACCACAATATAACCAACAATTCTATATAAAATATTATATTTTCATTTCTTCAAGAATTAGTACAGCCCTTTAAAAAAAAGTGGGGGTCAGGAGTTCGAATCTCCTATGCTCCACCACTTTTTTTTAAAGGGCTGTACTAATTCTTGAAGAAATGAAAATATAATATTTTATATAGAATTGTTGGTTATATTGTGGTAGAATGTTGACAATATAAACTTGGTAGTTGGTGGCAATACGAACTGGTTTAGGTGGTGCGGATAATATGCAAATTGTTATTAATGGGTTATCAAAGTACTTTGGTAAGAAAAAGGTTCTTGATGAGGTGTCCCTTACTGTAAATACGGGTGAAATACTATGTCTGCTTGGCCCGTCGGGTGCAGGCAAGACAACACTCATTCGCTCGATAATCGGAGCACTAAAAACCAATGGTGGCGAAATTGTTATAAGCGGAATAACTGTGCCAAACCTAAAGCTTATGTATGACATCGGGTTCATGCCTCAGGAAGATTCAATATACTCTGACCTCACCGGTGCTGACAACTTAGCATTCTTCGGCGGTCTCTACAAAATGAAAGGCAAAGCATTATCAGACCGCAGTGACGAGATGCTAAAAATGCTTGACCTATACGAGGATAAAAACAAACTCGTTGAAGAATATTCCGGAGGTATGAAAAAACGTTTGTCGCTCGCAATTGCTCTGTTGCACAATCCAAAATTTTTGCTGCTCGATGAGCCAACAGCCGGCATTGATCCCATACTACGAAAATCAATATGGGAAAAGTTCAACCAACTTAAGGATGAGGGTTCCTGCATAATTGTCTCAACACATGTAATAGATGAGGCCGAAAAATGTGAAAGAACTGCGTTGGTATATAATGGGAAAATCATTTACGATGACACCACAAAAAACTTGATTGCGCAAACCAGAAACGGTGATATCGAAGACCTATTCTTCATGGCAAAGGAGGGCGCGTAAATGTTATCAATTGCCAAACGAATCATTAAGCAAATCCTGCACGACAAACGCTCACTTGGCCTTATCTTAATCGTACCGATTCTGTTGCTAACATTGTTATTTCTGCTTCTCGGCAAGAACAGTTACGTTCCGACTGTTGCAATAGATAAATCTCAGCAAAATCCAATTATGATTATTATGGTTTCCGAGTTTGAAAAACTTAATACGATAAATTTGATAGACATGGACACAAGTTTTAGTGATAAGCAATTTGTCACTGACAAAAAAGCTGACGCCGTAATCAATTTTTCAAAAGATGGAATGAAAATCACAATGTTTGAAGCAGACACAGTTAAACTTACGGCAGTAACTGATGCAGTAAAATCTGCAGTAGCTGACTTAAGTCCTCAAAGTCAGATAAATATTGACTTTGTTTATGGTTCTGCTACCGAATCAACATTTGATTCTCTGGCTTTCCTGTTGCTAAGTGTTCTCTCTTTCTTTTTGGTGTTTATAATTGCGGGTATTTCATTTGTGCGAGAGCGAACCTCAAACACTTTGGAACGGTTGATGAGAACTCCGGTCCATGCAATTTCTGTTGTTACGGGATACAGTATCGGCTTTGGCATTTTTGCAATAATACAAAGCACGCTTATGATTTTATTTGCAAAATTTGTTCTTAAAACTCCATTTGCAGGTGAATGGTGGATTGCTACAATCATTATGCTGCTAATTGCCATCACCGCAGTAATGCTCGGAATACTTGTTTCTGTTATTTCGAAAACAGAGTTTCAGGTCATGCAGTTTATTCCGGTTCTTGTCGTACCGCAAATTTTCTTTTCCGGTCTGATTCCTATTGACACGCTTCCCTACAACCTTGGGTATTTGTCACGCGTCATGCCGCTCTACTATGGCGGCATGGGACTGAAAGGTGTAATGGTTTACGGATATGGATTTTCCGAAGTGCTGCCAAATATTTTAGTGCTATGCGGAATAATTGCATTGCTATTCTTAGTGTGCATACTGGCTGTCCACAGGTACAGACGCTCTTAAGTAAATAGAAGGAATAGATAAAAAAGTATGTTGTTGTAGCAAAAGATATATGATATCATGTTTGTTAGATAAATTTATTTGGCTACTGAAGTATATTTGATTGGCGATTGGAACAAAAAATCATCTATTGGGGGTAAGTAGTATGAATTTAGGAGATAAACTAAAACGATTAAGAGAGCAAAATGATTTATCACCGGAACAATTAGCAGAGAAGATTGAGGTTTCAGATGAATTAATATTATCGTGGGAATCAAGCGAAACATTTCCGGAGTTGGATAAATTGCTGTGGCTCAGCCAATTGTTTGGTATTCCGACAGATTATCTGTTATCCGAAAGAGAAACACATGTTCAATCTGATAACGTGCCCCTCGCCTACGAAAAAGAAATTCCAAATGATAAATATGGTGTAAGATTTTCTTTAGGAATTGTTCTCATAACATTAGGTTCATTATCGCTTCTCATTTTCTTAATCCTTTGGGCGTTCAACCCTGTAGTTGATTCTCAAAATGATCAACAATATTCAGGGTTTCAAGGATATCTGTTAGCTTTTCCCGGAGCAAAACAATTGTTTATTATTAGTCTTTTGGTCATCATTACCGGCGCGGTATTACTTACATACAAACAGTTGCAAGCCTTCGCAAAAATTCACAGAGCAATCCCAAAAACTGTTCTGATGAAAATAGGATTTGCCGCAGTATTAATCGGAGCAGCGGGTCTTGTCATTATTATGATTGTATCACAATATATTTTTTCCGCACTATTTACTGTTTCAGCGCAACCAATAAAAGAAACAATTTTGAAAAATTATTCTTTTGGAAACATAC
>JANYKE010000119.1 GCA_025361685.1 Eubacteriales bacterium
GACGGTTCCTTGCTACACTGAAACAAAAAACCGTGTCCCCTGATACATTTTTTTTGAAAGGGTATTGCATCACAGGTTGTTTGGTGATATCCTTTACAAGGTTGTGAACTTTAGTGCTACGGAGGAGACATTATATGGCAAAATTAGGTTTAGGTGAGTTTTTACGTGATAGGTCAAAAGGCCGTGCGGAATGGGAATTAAAGATGTCCAAAAACATATTCTCAAGTAAGAAGAGGATTGCACTTTTGTTCATGCTGACAATCCCGGTACTTTTGGTTTTTGTGGCTCAGGCCTCAGGAGCCCTGTCAATTCCTGCGACAGTTGGGGGTAAAGAATCGTTTATCCCATCATTCGTCAACCCGACAATGTTTTATGGATCAATTTTTGTCGGTCTTATTGCCGGGCTGATAACCGGTGTAATCGGAGCCGGCGGTGGTTACGTGCTCACGCCTGCGCTTATGAGCTTCGGTGTTAAAGGAATCATGGCAGTCGGAACTGATCAGTTTCATTTATTTTCAAAAGCCATCATGGGAACTACAATTCACAGAAAGCTTGGCAATGTTAACGTTGGTCTCGCTGCATGGTTTGTTGTTGGATCATTTGTCGGAATAACATGCGGCGGAAGTATTAACAGAGCTATTTTCCAGCACAGTCCTGCACTAAGCGATGTTGTCATTAGTTCAGTTTATGTAATCGTACTAGGTATTCTTGGGATTTATTCGTTTAGTGATTGGATACGTCAAGGTAAAAGAAGAAAGAGTAAAGATTATGACGAAGCAGATAATACTTCTATTTCGAAGTTTGCAGGTATGATGCAGAGACTTCCGATACCGCCATACATTAAATTTGACAAAGATATTATTGAAGGCGGAAGAAAGATTTCCTTCCTTCCACTTATTTTGGTTGGTATGCTTGTAGGATTTATATCATCAATTATGGGAGTTGGAGGCGGGTTCGTTACTTTCCCTATATTTGTTTACGGACTTGGTATTTCAACATTTACAACAGTCGGCACAGACATTCTGCAAATTATTTTCTCGATGTTTTACTCGTCAGTATTCCAATATGCAATATATGGATTTGTATTTTATACTGTAGCAGTCGGCATGCTCTTGGGTTCATTGGTCGGCGTTCAAATCGGCGCGATGGTTACCAAGGTTGCAAAAGGTTCACAGATACGCGCATTCTTTGCACTAACGATACTTGCAGGATTTGTTAACAGACTGTTCTCACTTCCTAAGAAGCTCACTGATCTCGGATATATGTCAGTTCCAAAAGAAGTGAATACATGGATTGAGAATATAGGCAATATTGTATTCTTTGGAATTGTCGGAATATTTGCATTGTGGATTATAAAAGAGTTTGTTCAAAACATTGGCAAGCTGCGGGATAGCGGTGACGGCAAAAAAGGACTGATTGTCAAGCCAAAGAAATTTTTTATTGGGCTAACCGGACTTGTAATTTTCGCTGTAGTTTTCTTTGCAGTCATGCTGCCAACAAGCAGTGGAAAATCTTCACTTGAATCAGTTGACGGTACATTTAATTCAGTTGCAAAAGATTCGATAAGCATACAGAATTTTGGCGAAGTTGAAAAAAATATTCCCGATTTTGCAGGCACTATAATTGAATTTCGCATTCCTGCAAAAGCAGCAGAAGCAACAGCAATTAAAAATGTGCTTTCGAAAAACAATGTGCAATGCGATATTCTTCCTGACGATAGGATAAATATTGTCGGCGATCTTGCAAGCTTGTCGCAGGCCGCGTTTGATGATTCAAAGTTAGCATATGAAAATAAAGGTGCAGCACTTACCTCAAAATACGGCAAGGAACCAAAAGAGATAATGTATTCGTGGTGGCTTGTTTACGACGGGATTTCCAAGAGATATACTCAGAGTAGTGATATACCAAATGCCGGACTGAATGCTGCATTTACAAAGAGCATGAACCTCAAAGTAATTGAGCCTTCATTTAATTTTTTTGGAATAGAGGCGAAGAGCATGAAGAGCGATCCGCTTCCTATAATATTGCTGCTTCTTGCATATGTTTTATACACTGTATGGTATGGATTCTCCATAATGTTTATCTTTGAAGGATTCGGTATTTCCCCAACTGCCAGCAAACACAAAGAAGAATAATTTGGCAGCGTGACAGGGGCCAGTTCTCTGATACACTCGAAATGAAAAATTTACAGACAAAGCCTCTTGATTTCAAGGGGCTTTGTTTGTTCAATTTATCAGCAGCAATGTAGCAGGGGACGGTTCCTTGCTACACTGTAGCAGAGAACCGTCCCCTGTATCACCGTAGCAAGGAACCGTCCCCTGCTACACTTTTGGTATTGTCATTCAACAGCCGCTGATATATAATTTGGTTTGGAGGTATAGAATCATGACAAATCAAATGACTTCGCGAGAAAGATTTTTTGCAAGTTTGGCCGGCAAAGAAGTTGACAGAAAACCGGTTATTAATCCAACCTCAACCGCGACCAAAGAGACTTGTGATATTTTAGGTTTCAGTTTTAAAGATGTTCATCTGGATACAGATAAAACAGCTGCATTGGCTGCGTTCAACTGTGAGCAATTGGGATTCGACAGTGTAATGCCATATTACAGTGTTGTTTTGGAGGCTGCTGCGTTTGGCGCTGATATAGATTGGGGATCCGATGTTGAAATGCCAAATCAAAAACGTCCGGTCTTTTCAAATCCGAATGATTTCGTAATGCCGACAGATTTTTTAGACAAGCTTCCAATAAAAACTGTGCTGGATTCAATTAAATTGTTGCGAAAAAAACTTGGAGATGATGCGGTTATTCTTGGCAAAGTAATGGGGCCGTGGACATTGTCATACCACCTTCACGGAATTGAAGATTTTCTGATTGAGACAATTACAGACCCTGACATGGTGCAAGAATTTTTGCAAAAGTTCAAAGAAATTAGTATTAAGTTTGCTGATGCACAATTTGAAGCAGGCGCAGATGTTGTCACTATTGCAGACCATGCAACAGCAGACCTTGTCGGCCCTGCAACATACAAAGAATTTTTGATGCCGGTTCACAAAGAAATTAATGAGTATTTTAAAGACAGAACAACAATACTCCACTGCTGCGGAAATACTTTAGATAGAATCGCAATGTTTAGAGAAGGCGGATTCAATATTTTTCATTTTGATTCAAAGAACGATATTTCCAAAGCTTTGATTGAAGCAAGTGACATGCAATTGGCGGGATGTATAGCAAATTCAGAAATTTTGCTAAACGGAACGGTTGAAGATGTTCGACGACAGACTATTGAGGTCGCAGCCAGCGGAGTGAAATTCGTTGCCCCGGAATGTGCAATCCCGCTTCGAGTTAAAAATGTTAACCTTCACGAAATCAGCAAAACAGTTAGGTCGAATTGATGTAGCAGAGAACCGTCCCCTGTTTCATTTGCAACAGTCTGGCAACTTTGGTAGAATGTAACGTAAGAAGAAGCCACATATAAACAAACGAGGAGAGATGATTATGAAATATACAACACTGGGAAGATCAGGATTACATGTTAGTAGATTGTGCTTGGGCACAATGAATTTTGGATGGACAACAGAAGAACAAGATGCGTTCAAAATTATGGACAGAGCTTTGGATGCCGGAATAAATTTCTTTGATACGGCAAATGTATACGGCGGCAAGGGACATAAGGGCAGAACAGAAGAAATTATCGGACGCTGGTTTGCACAGGGCGGCGGACGTCGTGAAAAGGTTGTGCTCGCGACAAAGGTTTTTGGTGAGATGGGCGATCCGAATGACGGCCCTAATGATGCTGAAGGTCTTTCAATTTATAAAATAAGAAGACATATGGAAGCTTCGCTTAGCAGATTGCAGACAGATCATATTGACTTGTATCAGATGCACCGCTTTGACGATAAGGCTGACTGGCAAGAAGTACTGGGAGTTTTCGAAGCGTTGGTCAACCAAGGGAAGGTTTTCTATATCGGTTCAAGTAATTTTGCCGGGTGGCAAATGATGAAGGTTCAGGCGGAAGCGGCCAAGAGAAATTTCATGGGTTTGATTTCCGAACAGCACCATTATAATTTAATGTTCAGACTTCCTGAATTGGAAGTTCTTCCGGCTGCGAGAGAATTAGGTATTGGCGTTATTCCTTGGGGACCGCTTAACAGTAATGTTCTCGGCGGAAAAGCACGCACTCCTGAAAAAGGTTCGAGAGCAGAACTTTGGGGCGAAACATTTGACGACAAACTTAACGCACAACTTGATGCGTACAGCGCACTTTGTGCAGAGATCGGAGCGAGCGAAGCGACCGTAGCACTTGCCTGGATGTTGTGTAATCCTGCCATAACAGGACCAATCATCGGACCGCGCACCATGCAGCATCTCGAAGACTCGCTGCACGCCGTCGAACTCGAACTCACCTCTGACATACTCGCCGAACTCGACAAAATCTTCCCCGTCGTAGGAAGCAAATCGTAGGAGGCGGACAATGAATATTAAGAAGAGAATTTTAGGTAGGACAGGATTTGAGATTAGTGAGATAGGGCTTGGCGCGTGGGCAATAGGCGGCGGGAGCTACGGTGATGTTGCTGAGAAGGATGCCATCGAATGTATCGAAGCGTATGTTTCGGCTGGCGGAAATTTTATCGACACTGCAAGGGGCTACGGATCGAGTGAAGAAATTCTCGGCAAGGAATTGAGCAACCTTGGAATGACTGATAAAATTTTTATTGCGTCAAAGACACCGAACACATCCAAGATTGAATCAATTCCCAAAATCCGCGAAGATCTCGAGACTTCACTTCGCTTGTTGAAAAGAGATTATATAGATTTATATTATCTTCACCAACCGCCGGATGATTACAACACAATGAACTTTGTTCTTGAAGAGTTTTCAAAGTTAAAAGATGAAGGAAAAATTCGCGCGATCGGCGCATCAATCAAAGGGCCGGATGTCACACAAAAAACGATTGACCTTTGCCGCCAATATATCAAGACCGGAATGGTAGATGCGATTCAAGTTATCTACAGCATTTTCCGCAACGTGATTGGCGAGGTGTTTGAAGAAGCAGCTGCAAACGGAGTTGGAATCGTTGCAAGAACTACACTCGAAAACGGATTTTTGACCGGAAAATATTTACCCGGTCATGTATTCGGTTCTGATGATCACCGCAAACGCTGGCCCGAAGAAAAACTAAACTCAATTCTCGAAGAAGTTACTAAACTAAATGGCATTGTCGAATCACCATATGAAACTTTATCACAAACCGCAATCGCATTTTCTCTCACACCAAAAGAAGTATCCTGTGTAATTGTCGGAGCAAAGAACGCAACACAGGTCCGCAGCAACATCTCGGTCGAGGACTTGCCGGCTCTCCCACATGATGTTATAATCAATTTAATCGACGCATACAAAAAACACACAGACTTATTTAACCTCGGAGATTAGTTTTTCAAATGGAGGCAAAATATGAATATTTTTTTTAAGGATTTTAAGAAACGAAACAGATTTGTTCCGATAATTATTATCTGTTTTTTGGTTGCCGGTTTGACCGGATGTAAAATTGAAGTTTATAGTGACCCGAGTATTCAGGGAGACACGGGGCCTACTATTACAGCTACCGGTCCGGTAGTAACTCCGGTATATGCGGACTCTGAGGTTACTCCAACTCCTGATG
>JANYKE010000036.1 GCA_025361685.1 Eubacteriales bacterium
CTGAGGATTTAGAATATTTTTATCCTACAAATGTGTTGGTTACTGCATATGATATTATATTTTTCTGGGTAGCTCGAATGATTTTTTCCGGCTATGAGCACATGGGACAACGACCATTTGAAAAAGTTTTTATTCACGGACTCGTTAGAGATGAACAGGGTAGGAAAATGAGCAAGTCACTTGGCAATGGAATTGACCCACTTGCGTTGATAGAAAAGTACGGAGCAGATGCATTGCGATTCGCAATGTCAATGGGAGTTTCGCCGGGGAATGATTTGAGATTTTCAGAGGAAAAAATCGAATCGGCAAGAAATATAATCAATAAGATTTGGAATGCCGCAAGATTTGTTATGATACAGATAGACGATACAGATGATACTATTGATATTTCTTCAAATGAGTTTAACAAAAAATTGTTAACGCTTGAGGACAAATGGATATTGAGTAGACTGAATGTTATCATTGGTGAAATCACTGACAATCTGGATAAATTTGAAATTGGACTTGCGCTTCAAAAAGTATATGAATTTTTCCGTGAAGAGTTTTGTGATTGGTATATTGAAATTGTCAAACCAAGACTTTATGATAAGGACAATCCAACCGGAAGCATTGCAAGAACAGTTTTGACAATGGTCTTGTCGGAAAGTATGAAACTTTTTCATCCATTTATTCCATTTGTTACAGAAGAAATATATCTGGCAATTAATGAAAATGAAAAAAGTATTATGATCAGCGAGTGGCCTATTTCTGATGAATCGCTAATTTTCTCTGAGGAAGAATCAAAAATGCGTTTAATCATGAGTGCCATCAGGAGTATTCGAAATGCTCGCGCTGAAATAAATGTTCCACCTTCAATTAAATCAGAAATATTTTTTATATGCGCAGATGAAAATATAAAATTATCCCTCGAAGCCGGACGTTATTATTTGGAAAGATTGGCATTTGCAAGTACAATAAATATTTATATAAAAGGTGCAGCAGATGTTGTCATTCCGGATAATACTGTATCTGCATTCGTTGACGGACTTGAAATATTTTTGCCTTTGGATCAACTTGTTGACATTGGAAAAGAAATTGAAAGATTGACTGAAGAACAAGAAAACTTGCAAAGCGAACTTGCTCGTGTAAACGGCAAACTGTCAAACACATCTTTTGTTGACCGTGCACCGGCTAAAGTTGTTGAGGAAGAACGCACAAAGCTCGAAAAGTATAAGGTAATGTTTGCAAGTGTAACAGAAAAACTTATACAGTTAAAACAAATTAAAAAAGGAGACTGACTATGAATAATAAAAATGTTTATGTAAGCCCTTTGAATGAAAGATATGCAAGCGAGGAAATGAGAAATATATTTTCGCCTGACACCAAGTTCAAGCTATGGAGAGAACTGTGGATTGCGCTCGCCGAGTCTGAAAAAGAATTGGGAATTAAAATTACTGATGATCAAATACTGGAATTGAAAAAATTCAGAGATGATATTAATTATGAGGTGGCAGAGAAAAGGGAAGAAGAGGTTAGGCATGATGTTATGTCACATGTATACGCATATGCGCAGCAGTGTCCGACTGCCGCTCCAATAATTCATCTAGGTGCAACATCATGTTACGTTGGTGACAATACAGATATTATTGTAATGTATCGTGCATTAAAAGTTATACGCAGAAAGATTATTAATATTATTAATTCGCTCTCAAAGTTTGCACTTGAGTATAAAGATTTGCCTACTCTTGGATTCACACATTATCAACCGGCACAGCTGGTTACCGTTGGCAAAAGAACGTGTCTTTGGATAAACGAATTGCTAATGGATCTTGAAGAAATCGAACATGTTTTGGCCAATACAAAGCTACTTGGTTCAAAAGGCACAACAGGAACACAGGCGAGTTTCCTTGAATTATTTGAAGGGAATCACGATAAGGTTAAAGAACTTGATAAATTAATTGTAAAGAAGATGGGATTTGAAAGTGCCGTTCCTGTATCGGGACAGACATATTCGCGTAAATACGATAGTATTGTGTTGAACACCTTAAGCCTCGTTGCACAGAGCGCATATAAATTTAGCAATGATATTAGATTGCTTCAAAATCTTAAAGAGGTGGAAGAACCATTCGAAAAAAGTCAGATTGGTTCCTCGGCAATGGCATATAAGCGAAATCCAATGCGAACTGAGCGGATTTCATCTTTATCCAGATATGTTATTTCAACTGCGATAAATCCTGCTATAACGGCTGCTACGCAATGGTTTGAACGCACATTGGATGACTCTGCAAATAGGCGAATCAGTGTGCCGGAATCATTTTTGGCAACTGATGCAATTCTTGATATTTATCTCAACGTTTCTCAGGGACTGGTTGTATATCCAAAACTGATTAATAGTCATATAATGAACGAACTCCCATTTATGGCAACGGAAAATATTATGATGAACGCAGTAAAGCGCGGAGGAAACAGACAGGAATTGCATGAGAGGATTCGCGTTCACTCAATGGAATCTGCAAAGGTTGTTAAAGTCGAAGGCAAAGATAATGATTTATTAGAGCGAATTGCTTCAGACGATGTTTTTGGTTTAAATATGGATGAGTTGAATTTAATTTTAAAACCTGAACTATACGTCGGACGTGCGCCAGAGCAAGTTGTCGAATTTATTACTGAATTTGTTAATCCTATAATAGAATCCAATAAAGGAATAATGGGCGAGATTTCCGAACTAAAAGTTTAAAAAGAGTTGGTGCATTATGAATGTTACAGGCATTATTGCCGAATATAATCCATTTCACAATGGGCATGCATATCAGATGTCTGAAATTAAAAGTGACAATAATACCGCAGTAATAGTGGTTATGAGTGGAAATTTTGTTCAGCGCGGTGAACCGGCAATTATTAATAAGTATGCCAGGGCAAAAGCTGCGATTGCAGGCGGAGCTGATTTAGTTATTGAGCTTCCGGTTATATATGCGCTAGGCCAAGCAGAATTATTTGCAAAGGGTGCAATCTCAATTTTAAATAGCGTTGGCATTGTTGATGAAGTATGCTTTGGGTCAGAGTCCGGAAACATTGATGAACTCTTATTCTTGGCAGATTTTTTCAAGAATGATAGCAGACTTGATTTAATTATCAAGCAATATCTGGATGCAGGATATTCATATGGCGAAGCAAATTTCAAAGCAGCAAAAGATTTACTGCCAAATGTCGATCAAAAAATATTTTCTTCAAATAATATTCTGGGCATTGAATATATCAAGGCATTACAAAAATACAACTCTCCGATTAAACCTATATGTTTAAAGCGAGAAGGAAATGATTACAATGATAAAAAATTAAAAGGGAGACTTTCGAGCGCAACCTCAATCAGAGAAGCAATCAGTAAAAAGCAAATTTATAAGGATACACTGCCCAAATTTATGTGCGATATTTTGAAGAGCGAATTTTGCGAAGGAAGAGGCCCGGTTCACTTTAAAAATTTTCAAGATATTATTCTCTGGACAATTCGTTCAAGTAACACCGTATCAAAAGGAAACAATATTCTTGCTAATATTTACGGCATGAACGAAGGTATTGAAAACAGGTTGCTTAAGGCGGCTGAAAAATCAGGTAATGCCGATATGCTTGTTGAGTTGATAAAGAGCAGAAGGTATCCCGAATCAGTTGTGAAGAGGCTTCTTTTTCGAACTGTTCTTGGAATTACAAATGAAGATGTCCAAAGTGCAGAGAAATTATGCAATAATCCATCGTTTGTAAGAATACTTGATTTTAGCGAAACCGGCAAAAAACTTTTGTCAAAGATAAAGAAAAGTACAGATATTTGTGTTATAGTTAAAGCATCTGAAATAAAAAAGAGTAATGATAAAAATGTTATTCGGATTTCGGAGATTAATTCGCTATCGTCTGATTTGTATGTTCTCGGTTATCCTGCTGATGCATATAAGACCGGCGGGAGTGAATACTTATCAAATAATTATATTGATAAGTAAACAAAGTATTTTTGAAAGGACATCTGTTGTAATATGAATCGCAAAAAAATATGTCAGTCATTATTTACTGTTTTTGCAATTTTTATCTTTTCTGTATTAAGTTGCACATTACCATTGTTATCAGCGAGACCAACTTATGCTCTTTCGGATGTTCAAAATTCTTCTGTGTCAAGCATCTTGTCAGGACAGTACATTACTGCAAACAATATTCCTGATAAGATTCGGGAAAAAACAAATAATCTGACTTCTTTACTTAAGGGCAAGGCCGCTATTCTTATTGATGAGAAAACAGGAGATATTATTTTCCAGGTTAATCCTGAAAAGCATCTGCCGATTGCAAGTATCGTCAAGTTGATGACACTTAACATTGTTTTTGATGCAATTGACTCAGGACAAATAAGTCTTGATAATTTAGTTACAGTGTCAGCGAATGCCGAAAAAACAGAGGGCTCACAAGTTTGGCTAAAAAAAGGCGAGCAATTTACAGTTGAGCAGCTTATTCAATCTATTGCAATTATATCTGCCAACGATTCTTGCGTTGCACTTGCTGAATTTATTGAAGGATCGCAAGAAGCATTTGTTGTAAAAATGAATGCAAAAGCACAGGCTTTCGGTATGAAAAACACTTTATTTTCTGATTGCACAGGATTGGATGACACCGGTTCATATTCTACAGCTTATGATGTTTCAATCATGGCAAGAGATTTAATAGTAAATCATCCGAAGGCTAGAGAATTTACTTCAATGCTGGAGCAGTCATTCAGGCCCGGAGGAATCGGTGAGATTAAAATGATCACCACCAATACAATGATGAAAGCCTATACAGGAATGTATGGAATAAAAACAGGAACAACAACAAAGGCCGGCAATTGCTTGGTTGCCGGAGTAGAGAAAAACAATATGAATCTTATTTCTGTTGTGCTTGGATGCCCCATAAGTGCTGACAGATTCAGCGATAGTAAAAAAATCCTGGATTATGGGTTTGAATATTTTACTTCTGTCAAACTAGCCGATTCAAGTGTGCTGGTTGGAAACCTCAGCGTTAGAGGCTCATTAAGTTCTGACAATTCTTACACATATTCAAATGATAGACCTTTTGTGTCTCCTAAAGATACAGCAGCTTCAATTACTCAGGAAAATTCGTTTAGCTCATCGTTGCAAGCTCCGATTCCAGCTTCAACAAAAATAGGCGAAGCAGCATTTAAAGATAAAAGTGGCAATACTATTGCCACGGTTGATCTTGTTACGACAAAAGATATTCCCAAAGCTTCATGGTTTGATATTATTTGGGCTTTAGTTGAAAGATGGGTGAGTTTTTAATGAGTAATAATCCAATTTTTGCCTTATGTCAAATGAAAGTTATTGACAATAAAAAGGCGAACATTCAGAAGGCTTTGGGCATGATTAATCAAGCCGCGGATTCAGGGGCGGCACTTGCGATTTTGCCGGAAATATGGAATTGTTCATATTCAACATCACTTTTTGCCCAAAATGCTGAGCAGATTTCTGACTTTCAATTAGGCGAGAGCCTTTATTCGATATGTGATGTTGCCGCAAAGCGTGGGCTTTACATTGTTGCCGGTTCAATACCTGAGATTGCTGCTGAAGATGATGAAAAAATTTGCTACTATAACACATCAGTTACATTTGATCCTACCGGAAAAATGATTGTAAAGTACAGAAAAAAACATCTTTTTAATATTGATATTAAAGACAAAATAACATTCAGAGAGTCAGATGTTCTTTCGGCAGGAAATGAGATTGTCACATTTGACAGTACATTTGGAAAAATTGGTGTCGCAATTTGTTTTGATATAAGGTTTCCCTCACATTTTTCAAAAATGAGAGAAGCCGGTGCTGATATATTTGTTGTGCCCGGCAATTTTAATATGACAACAGGACCATTACATTGGGAACTTTTGCAAAGAGCACGTGCCGTTGATAATCAAACTTTTGTTGTGACTTGTGCGGGTGCAAGGGATGAGGCCGCTTCATATGTCACATACTCAAATTCATCAGTTGTTAATCCATGGGGTGAAGTAATAGCAAATGCAGGAATTGGTGAAAAAGTTGAATTGTGTGAGATAGACACAAATATTTGCATTGATGCAAGAAGGCAAATTCCACTTTTTGAATAATTGCCAATCCAATATATTCATTTGCTGTGAGAGGTATTTTTAGTGAAAAAAATAATGCTAATTGATGGGAACAGTATTCTTAACAGAGCTTTTTATGGCTTGAGCGGCAGCAACATGCTGAAGACTGATGAAGGAATTCACACAAATGCTGTTTATGGATTTTTAAATATATTGTCTAAGTATTTAGCAGATGAAAAACCTGATTATATTGCTGTGGCTTTTGACATGAGAGCCAAGACATTTCGCCATGATCAATATGAAGAATATAAGGCAAATCGGAAAACAATGCCGGAAGAACTTGCAGAACAATTCCCGCTAATTAAAGAAGTTCTGGATGCAATGAATATTAAGCGAATTGAGATTGAAGGATTTGAAGGAGACGATATTATAGGAACACTAGCCAAAAAATGTTCCTCAAAAGACATCGAGGCAGTTGTTGTAACAGGCGATAAAGATTTTTTTCAATTGATTAATAACAAAATACGAATTAAATACCCGAGTTCAAGAATGGGAAAGACCGACACATACGAATACACAGAAAAGTTTTTTACTGATCGATATGGAATTATGCCGGAACAGTTTATTGATGTTAAGGCATTAATGGGGGACAGTTCGGATAATATTCCGGGAGTAAAGGGAATCGGAGAGAAGACTGCGATTTCATTAATAAAAGAATATGGTTCTCTCGAAAATATTTATGCAAATATTGAATCGCTTACTGCGAAATCTGCAAAACAAAAATTGATTGAAAATAGGGAAATGGCATTTTTAAGCAAAGAGCTTGTGACGATTAAGACTGATATTGAGGATCTTTGGACAGAAGATGAATTTTTATTTGAGGAGCCAAACAAAAGTCAACTTAAATCAATTTTTGAGAAACTTCAATTTAAAAGTTTTATCAAAAAGTTTAACCTTGAAAATGTTAAGGCTGACAAAATTTCTGACGATGATAACGATGCAAACAATCAGTTTTTTGATGAAGTAAGCGAACTAAAAAATGTTGTTAGCGAGAAAGATTTTTTGCAGCTTTCGAACTCGATAAATGAGGCAGAAAAAATTTGTTTGCTATGCAATTCTGATAACGAGTTGATTGTTTACATTTCTGATGAATACATATATTCTTTTTCACTTGAACATTGCAAGGACAAAAAACTGAGGGTACTGTTAGAATGGATATCTTCACCCGGAGTAAAAAAAGTTGTTCACGATTACAAGTCAATAATACTTTTGTTAAATAAATATGATACAAGCATTAGTGGAGTGATCTTTGATACGAAGATTGCAGGATATCTTTGTAATCCGGCTTTATCCGATTACAGCATTGAGACATTGTGCGAAACATATATTTCCGTCAATTTGCGCAAAATTAAGAAAAACGAATTGGCAGAAGC
>JANYKE010000209.1 GCA_025361685.1 Eubacteriales bacterium
CAACTGAATACATACAGGAAGATAATTCCGCGGAATATTTAATTAAAATTGATAATTTTGAAGGACCGTTGGATCTGCTTTTTCACCTTATTGAAAAAAATAAGTTTAATATTTACGACATACCCATAAATACGATTACAGATCAGTATATGGATTATTTGTATGCAATGGAAAAATTTGATATGGACATTGCGGGAGAATTTCTTGTTATGGCAGCAACGCTTTTGCATATCAAGTCAAGAATGATGCTTCCTGTTGAGAAAAAAGAAGAGTTCGACGAAGATGAATATTCCGATCCTCGCGAAGAACTTGTTATGCGGCTTATGGAATACAAAATTCATAAAGAGTTTTCAGGAGAACTTCGTGGACGCTATGATGCATGGAAAAATGTTTTTTACAAATTTCCTGAAATTCACAAAAAGGCAGTTAAGAATGATAATGTATTTCCGGAAAAACTTTTTGAAAGAATAAGCGAATTGATAAGATCGTACAATGATAAAGATAACAAAGTTGTCTATGAAAAAATGGAAGCCATCGTAATGCGCGAAAAAGTTTCGATAAAGGTTAAAATCAGACAGATCATTTCCGAATTAAGGAAGAAGGTTACATTCAAATTCCAAGAGTTGTTTTCGAAAGACACAAGCAGCAAATCTGAAATCGTTGTTGGGTTTATGGCAATTCTTGAGCTTGCAAGAAGCAGGAAAATTGGATTAAAACAGAAAAATATGTTTGGAGATATAGTCGTTTCAAGGACTAAAGAAACAGATCAGGAATAAACAACAGTACAGATAAAAGGATGGGTATAATGGACAATAATATCGAATTAAATGCAAAACAAATTGAGGCGCTGCTATTTGCCACCGGATCGCCTGTGTCGGAAGACGATATCCTCGTGATATTAGAAATTGACAAAGTCGGATTGTCACAAGCCATTGACTATTTGATGAGCAGATTTGATTCAAGTAATTCAGGGCTGATGATACGAAAGATTGACGGAATGTATCAGATGTGTACAAGAGTTGAATATGGCGAAATAATTTCCGAGTATCTGGCATTAGGTCAAAAACAAATTCTTTCTCAAGCAGCATACGAAGTTTTGTCAATTGTTGCATACGGCCAGCCGATTACAAGATCGAAGATTGAAAAAATCAGAGGAATTAATTCGGATGGTGTTGTTTCGAAACTTATTGAGCGAGGGCTAATTGAAGAAACCGGAAAACTAGATTTGCCCGGAAGACCTTCTGTGTTTGGAACAACGGAGGAATTTTTGCGAAGCTTCGGTTATGAAAGTATTGCTGATTTGCCGGAAATTGATTTTGTCACAACACAATTGGATGAAATAGATAATCTTTTGAATAATGACGAACAAGTAATTGAACAAGTAATAGAAAGAGGAGTTGAGGAAATTGTACAGTTATAATTTGGGAAGTGCAAATATTGACATTAGCGAAGTGGTGGCAGGGAGCCTTGCAACTTTTACAATTGAGTATACAGTCGGAGACTATGGATTTGATGATGGAGGAGAAATATTAATTGCCCGCAGAGATGTGTCTGATTCTGACATACCGCAGCTTGTCGACCAATACAAGACAGGTTATGTTAAGGTGTATTGTGATCCAAAAGACAAAATGACAAAGATCAAAGCTGATTATATGCCACTTAGATATGTAAGACCATGGCGAAGTGCAATTTCTATTAGAATAACTGATGGCTCATTAACAAAAGATGACAAAGTATATATCCAATTCGGCGCTAAGGACGGAGAAGGATATGGATTTCGCATGCAGACCTTTAAGGAAAATGAACATATCTTAATGGTACTTGTTGATTGTGCAGGCACAGGAGAGTTTTATGAAATAGATAATCAGCCAACTATTAAAGTAACAGGCGGATACATTAATGAACTTGATGCAGTTGTTCCATCAACAGTTTCGGTCGGACAAAAATTTGACGTGACAATTCGCGTGCTAGACAGCTGGGGCAATATTGCAGAAAAATATTCCTCGCCGATTGTGATGACACTTGCAGGAAATGAAAAAATTGTTGAAGTGAAAAATGGACTTGGCGTTGCAGAAAATATTTCTATTGTTACAGAGGGAAATTATTGTGTTGAGTTAACAGATGAGAAAAGGGGCATCACCGGCTCGAGCAACCCAATGATTTGCAGAGTAGAAAATGAATCCAATAAACTTTTTTGGGGAGATATGCATGGGCAGACAAAAGAGACTGTCGGAACCGGCACTCAGGAAAGTTATTTTACGTTTGGTCGCGATTGTGCAAAGATGGATTTCTGTGCTTGGCAGGGCAATGATTTTCAGGTGACTGATGAGACTTGGGCAAATGTCTGCAAGAATATTAAGAAATTTCATGAGCCTGGCAAATTTGTAACTTTTCTTGGATACGAATGGTCAGGGAATACTCCTAACGGAGGAGACTATAATATATATTTTCGAAATGACGACGAAAAAATATTCAGGAGCTCACACTGGCAGATTGATTTACTTTCCAACGATGGCACAGACAGAAGCGTATTAAGTGATTTGTGGGAACAATTCAAAGGAAGAAATGATGTTATAGCTGTTCCTCATGTCGGAGGAAGATATGCTAATCTTGATATGTGCAATACAGATTTTGTGAGCGTGCTTGAAATTCATTCGCATCACGGAACATTTGAATGGATGATGGAAGATGCGTTTGCCAGGAATCTTAAACTCGGAGTAATTGCAGCGAGTGACGACCACACCTGTCGGCCGGGATTATCGTACCCAACCAGAACAACATCACGTGGATTTGTTTCTTTTGACGGATACGGCGGATACACAGGACTGTATGCAAAAAAGTTGACTCGCGAAGCAATTTGGGAAGCAATAAAAAGCAGACATACTTATGGAACAACAGGCAAGAGAATAATTCTTGATGTAAAATGTGGCGAACATATTATGGGAGACATGTTTGCAACTGATGCGCCGCCAATAATTAATGTTAATGTTGCAGGCACTGAGGAGATAAGAGATGTTGAAATTAAGAGGGGCAACTCCACAATATATTCATATGAGCAAGAACAACCTATAATTCCGGGCAGAATAAAAGTTCAGTGGTCCGGAGTACGCGTCAAAAGCAGAAGCAAGAAAACAGTTTGGGATGGCAATCTTGTTGTTGACGGCGGAAGCATAAAAGATGTTCAGCAATTTGCCTTTGATCAGCCGGACGAAGGAGTAACTCTTATTTCTAACCAGATAATTTCTTGGAAATCATCAACATCAGGTGACATCGATGGAATGGAGATTGATATGGACTTTGATGATAACACCAAGCTTATGTTTAATTCGCCCAATGTAAGCTTTTCAATTTTGGCGGCAGAACTTAAGGACGGGCCAATTACTAAAGCAGCCGGCGGAATAAATCAGAAGGTTACGATAAGTTTGGCACATGAGTGTTTTGAAAAGTCAGTCGAGATTAATTTTGAAGACAAAGATGTTGAAGTAGGAACAAATCCTTACTGGGTAAAGGTTACACAAAGTGATGGCAATCTTGCTTGGTCAAGTCCTATGTATATTGATTACGTTAAATAGCACTACTGATTAGAAGACTGAATTAGGTGATTTTGATGAGACTACAAAAATTTATTGCGCTTGCAGGAATTGCTTCAAGGCGAAAAGCCGAGGAGATTATTTCGCAAGGTCGCGTTACCGTAAATGATGAAGTGAAAAGCGAAATGGGTGTAATTGTTACAGATGATGACATCGTGAAAGTTGATGGCAAGCTGATTGAATTAGCCGAAGAGAAAGTTTATATTTTATTAAATAAGCCCGCCGGATATGTCACAACTTCTAAAGACCAATTTGGACGTCCGAATGTTATTGATTTAATTCCTGAGATAAAGGAAAGAGTTTACCCTGTCGGAAGACTTGATTATGCAACTTCGGGCATGCTTATTTTAACAAATGACGGCGACTACGCAAACAAAATGATGCACCCTTCAAAGAACGTGAACAAGACTTATGAGGCAAGAATAAAAGGTGTTCCAACAAAGCCTGAAATGGAACGATTTAAAACAGGAATTGAAATCGACGGAGTGAAAACATTTCCGGCTAGCATTAAGATAATAAAAAACGAAGGTTCTTCATGCATAGTGTCAATAAAAATAAGTCAAGGAAGAAACAGACAGATTCGAAAAATGTGTGATGAGATTGACCATCCTGTAATCAGTTTAAAACGAACAGCAATAGGCGACATACAGCTTAGAGATTTAAAAGAAGGCGAATGGTGTTACTTTACTATTGATTAGCACATAAAGTTTTCGTCCAAGCAAATTTACTATTAAGTTGGTGCAGAAAAAGGCTGACACTTTTTGTGATAGGCATAATAAGTGCATTGCCGGTATTAATTGTCATACTAATAATTATTCTTAAAAAGGAAAGTAAGAAGGCATTGAAACTTGCTGCTCTTGATAATCATATAGACATCGATATGTGAATGTGCAGTTGTGGCAGAACACACAAATTGATCATACACCAACAATAATTATTGTAAACTTAGAGGTTATTTGTTATAATAGCACTTAAGTTGATAATTTATGATGTGAGGTGTGGTATATGAAACCGGTAATAACATACATTGTAATTCCCTGCTATAATGAAGAGGACGTTTTGCCAGAAACGATTAAACGTTTTGGTGAACTTTTCCGATTGATGCTTTCATCCGGGTTAATCAGCGATAAAAGCAGAATCGTTTGCGTTGACGACGGAAGCAAAGACAGAACATGGGAAATAATTACCGACTATTCCACTCGTATCAAATACTTGAACGGAATTAAACTCGCGCATAATGCCGGTCATCAGAATGCTTTACTTGCAGGACTTATGACGGTTAAGGATAAGGCTGATTGCTGTATATCAATTGATGCCGATTTGCAGGATGATATTTATGCAATCCCAATGTTTATAGAGAAATTTAACAGCGGTTACGATGTTGTTTATGGAGTCAGAAGTAAACGCGATACAGATTCAAAATTTAAACGAGGCACTGCAGTATTTTTTTATAAGTTCTTAAAGTTCCTTGGCGTCGATGTAGTATTTAATCATGCTGACTACAGACTGATGAGCAAACGTGCTTTAAATGCTTTGGCAGATTTTAAAGAAGTTAATTTATTTCTCAGAGGACTTGTGCCATTGGTTGGATTTAAATCTACCGAAGTACAATACGAAAGAAATGAAAGATTTGCAGGCGAGTCGAAATATCCGCTAAAGAAAATGTTAGCATTGGCTCTCGACGGAATAACTTCACTTAGCATTACGCCAATAAGATTTGTAACGCTGATGGGTTTTGTGTTTTCGATAATAAGTATTTTTGCGGCACTGTACGGAGTCATTTCATATTTCTTCGGAGCAACTGTCGGTTGGTCATCAACAATAGTTTCAATTTGGTTGATTGGCGGAATACAATTACTTGCACTCGGACTGATTGGCGAATATGTCGGTAAGATTTACAAGGAGGTTAAGAACCGCCCAAGATATATTGTTGAAGATTTTTACACAGGGGAGAGAAATTTATATGAATAGAATTGAATTAAAAAAGATCAACAAATTAATTGTAGAATTTTCGGGACAAAACGTGACGGTTGCCGGCTGGGTAAAGACAGTAAGAGATGTAGGCGCATTTGGTTTTATCGAATTGAACGACGGAAGTTTTTTTAAAAACACGCAGATTGTTTTTGAAAAAAACGTTTTAGATAATTATAAAGAAATAAGTTCGTTAAATGTTGGTTCTTCAATTATTGTAATAGGAAAAGTTGTTGAAACACCTGACCAAAAACAGATATTTGAAATAAAGGCGGTTTCGATTGAAATTGAAGGGCTATCTACTCCTGAATACCCATTGCAGAAGAAGAGACATAGCCCGGAATACTTGAGGACTATTGCACATCTCAGACCACGCTCAAACACTTATTCAGCTGTGTTTAGAGTTAGGTCTGTTGCCGCATATGCTATTCACAAGTTTTTTCAGGACAAGGGATTTGTTTATGTGCAGACACCAATTATAACTGCAAGTGATTGTGAGGGTGCGGGTGAGATGTTCAAGGTTACAACATTGGATTTTGATAATTTGCCACGTGACAAAGAAGGCAAGATTGATTATTCACAGGACTTTTTTGAAAAGGAAGCTAGCTTGACTGTATCGGGACAGCTCGAGGCAGAAACATTTGCAATGGCGTTTGGCAATGTTTACACATTTGGACCAACATTCCGCGCAGAGAATTCTAACACGGCGAGACATGTCGCTGAATTTTGGATGATTGAGCCGGAGATTGCATTTGCTGATCTGAATGATGATATGGATTTAGCTCGTGACATGTTAAAGTATGTTATCGATTATGTACTGAAAAATTGTCAGGAGGAGATAGAGTTCTTTAATCAGTTCTTTGATAAAGGACTTGTTGAAAGGCTTACAGATCTTGTTAATGCTGAGTTTGGCTGTGTTACGTATACAGAAGCAATCGAGATTCTTGAAAAGAACAATGACAAGTTTGAGTATCCCGTTTTCTGGGGATGCGATTTGCAAACTGAACATGAGAGGTATCTGACCGGAGAACATTTTGGCAAACCAATTTTTGTAACTGATTATCCAAAAGAGATAAAAGCTTTTTATATGAGACTAAACGACGACGGCAAGACTGTTGCGGCAATGGATATGCTGGTTCCCGGAATCGGCGAAATAATCGGTGGTTCTCAAAGAGAGGAACGCTTGGATATTCTTATCGATCGCATAAAAGAAATGGGACTCACAGAAGAGGATTACTGGTGGTATCTGGATCTTCGCAGATATGGAGGAACACATCACGCAGGATTCGGACTCGGATTTGAGCGGTTGCTTATGTATATGACCGGAATTCAAAATATCAGAGACGTAATTCCATTTGCAAGAAGCGTTGGCAGCGCTGATTTTTAGCGTATATTGATAGATTTTTAAAACTATTACTGATTTTTTTGTGCTTGAAACCAAGCTGATTTTAGTGTATTATATTGCTTAGAACAAATATTATTTTTGAAAAGGAGAAATTATCATGGGATTAGTTACAACCACTGAAATGTTTAAAAAGGCTTACGAGGGCGGATATGCCATAGGAGCTTTTAATGTTAACAACATGGAAATAGTGCAAGGAATAACAGAGGCTGCCAAAGAAGTAAATGCTCCTCTCATTCTTCAGGTTTCGTCAGGCGCCAGAAAGTATGCCAACCATACATATTTAATGAAGCTTGTTGAAGCTGCTATCATTGAAACAGGACTTCCGATTGCTTTGCATCTTGACCATGGTGATACTTTCGAATTATGCAAGTCATGCATCGATGGCGGATTTTCATCAGTTATGATTGATGGTTCACATCATTCATTTGAAGATAACATGGCACTTACAAAACAAGTTGTTGATTATGCACATGAGCGCGGTGTTGTGGTTGAGGGTGAGCTAGGGCAGCTTGCAGGAGTTGAAGATGATGTTAATGTTTCCGATGAAGACGCGAAATATACTGATCCGGCTCAGGTTGAAGAATTCGTTTCAAAGACCGGCGTTGATTCGCTTGCGATTGCGATTGGAACAAGTCACGGTGCATTCAAGTTTAAGGGTGAGCCAAAGCTTAGGTTTGACATTCTTGAAAAAATTGAAGAAAGACTTCCGAATTTTCCAATAGTTCTTCACGGTGCATCTTCTGTTATTCCAAAGTATGTTGATTTGATAAATGCTTACGGCGGAGATATGCCTGGTGCGCAGGGCGTTCCCGAAGAAATGCTTAGAAGAGCTGCATCTATGGCAGTTTGTAAGATAAATATTGATTCTGACCTCAGACTTGCAATGACTGGAACCATCAGAGAATATTTTGCATTGAATCCTTCACATTTTGATCCAAGACAGTATTTGGCACCGGCAAGAGCAGCCATAAAAGAACTTGTTAAAGACAAAATCGTTAACGTTTTGGGATGCAACGACAAAGCATAATATTATAGCATGCAGAGGAAAACAAGTGAAAAAATTTAAAGCGGCGTATACTTTCCTAAAATACAATTTGGAGATCG
>JANYKE010000039.1 GCA_025361685.1 Eubacteriales bacterium
TGTCAAATGCACAAAGAGCAAAGTCACCAATGTGGATAACGGTATCCTCTGGAGCAACCACTCTGTTCCAATTATCAATCATAGTTGCGTCCATTATAAGAGCAGTCTCAAATGGTCTATTACAATATTTGATGATGTTCTTATGCCCAAAATGGGTATCCGAAATGTAAAATGTTTTCATATTATTCCCACGGATTAGACGACACTTCCTGCCCGAATCCAATTCTACGACCTTTTCCTGTTAGTTTTTTAACACTGTTTGCTTCTGCATATTTGTATGCTTCACTCAAATTCTTAGCGAAGACTGATTTAACTTCTTCGATGAGCGGAATACTAATATCGGTTCCCTTGCTTGCGGCAAAACTCATACTTGCAAGAGACAATTCTTTAATTTGTGCACCTGTCATTCCAGTTACAATCGGAAGGAACTCCGTCTCATTCGCCTTCACATCGAAGAACTCTGAGAAATACAGGTCTGCGCATTTAATTGCCCAATCGCCGTCAAGCGCTTGAAATGTATAAATCTTATCAATACGTCCAGGACGTGTTAAGATGCGTTGTTCAATCTTTTCAGGATAATTCGTTGACATCATAATAAGACTGCCAGCGGAATTGAATGGTGTATCAACTCCGTCCAAGAAATTCAATACACCTGAATTGCCTGGGTTGTCCCCAAGTGCAGAGTCCGCGTCTTCGATGAAGATTAACGTACTCACACTATGCTTTGCACAATTTGCCATATGCTTGGCTGCGGCACTAATGTCGGTGCAAAACACAATACTCTTTTCCTTCTCATACGTCTTCGCAATCTTATAAAATAGACTGCTCTTACCCGTCCCAGGTTCACTGATTAACATGAACTTTCGTGCACCGTTCTGTTTGTAACGTGTGAACAGGTCAACGTGTTCATAGTAATATTTTATATCTCCCAAAATTTCATCAACTTTGGGATGAATCACAGGTGAGCCGGGAAGATTGTCAATCGGATAATATTCAAGTCCGAATTGCCCCATACTTGCTCGCATGATTCCAGCCTTCGGTTTACGATTTGCATTTGCCTGCTGTTCGAATGCTTGCAGGTATGCACCATATGTTGCCGACTCACCGATAACAAGTGTATTGATGCTCATGTTCTTACCAAATCCTTCAAGCCATCGGCCGACAAGAAGAATACTTCCATCGGAGAATGTCATCTTGAACAATCCCGTCTTGTTACGTGACACCAATTTCTTGAATGTGCAATCGGTTGTTTTCAGCGCGTTGATATACGGAGAAATGTGATACGGAACGATGAACTTAAATTCAATGTGTTTGTAATCCGTTGGATATACCTTTTTTGACTTGCTCTTCTTATATCTATGAATTAATTGCTGGATTGCTCTATCCTCAAATTCAGATTCGCCCGCAGGAGAAAACACATTAACAAACTTTGTCGTTTGTGTAATGTCTCTATAAACTTGAATGATGTCAAAGCAAATTCTATCCATTTGTTTCATGCAGTAACCCTTTGGGAAGTGTAAGAAGTGTGTTTGAGATGTATGTAATATAAGAAAATTCCCCTTAAAAGTCAAGGGGAATATTTTTAAAGCGTCTTTTGGTCGAATGTATTAGTATGTTGGTCAAATTTGAGATAATGCCCGTTGTGAAAGGCATCAATACAAAAATTCCCAAATCCGCCATGCTCTATATCATCTTTACGACGTGTATGCCCGAATACTTGACGAAGACCTTCAATTGGAACGAAGTCTTGAATCCAATCGTTCCAAAAGATTCCGCTGTATGGATACATACCACCACGACTTCTGCCACAATGATACAATGGACTGTCTTCTGCGTGCATCTCATCATATGCTTTGAATTTACCTTCAAGATTGTCGATGGTAATTTCATGTGCATCTGCAAAACGTTTACCGAGTCCTGCATGTGTGATGAGAAGATTTGCGTCTTTGATATACACGTACGATTTGAAGAGGTCTTCCATATCTCGTCTACGACCATCTTGCATGAGAAGCATGTCTGTGATTGGCTTCCAACCACTACATAGCAGCATTGGTCTGAGATAACTCATTTCGTGATTACCTTTAATGACTATTGCACGATTCTCTTGAACAAGACGAATTGCAAAATCAATACATTTGATTTGGTCATAAGGGTCATAAATATAACTGTCAAGGAAGTCTCCAACAAACACAAGTGATACATCATCCGCATCTGCCATGTGTGCAATTTGCTGCAT
>JANYKE010000007.1 GCA_025361685.1 Eubacteriales bacterium
GACAGAATTGCAGCAGAGGGTATCGTTGAGTCTTACATTCATGGCGAAGGCAGAATCGGTGTGCTTGTTGAAATTAACACAGAAACTGATTTCGCAGCAAGAAACGAAGCCTTCAAAGTATTTGTTAAAGATATTGCTATGCAGATTGCAGCAAGCAAGCCTGAATTTATTAAAAGAGAAGAAATTTCTGAAGATTTAATCGAAAGAGAAAGAAAGATTCTCAAAGCACAAGCAATCGAAGAAGGCAAGCCTGAAAATATTGCCGAGAAGATGGTCGAAGGAAGACTTGAAAAATATTTTAAAGAGACCTGTTTGCTCGAGCAAGAATTCATTAAAGATCCTGACAAAACTGTTAAGGAAGTTTTGATGGAAAAGATAGCAACAATTGGCGAGAATATCACAATCAGAAGATTCGCAAGATTCGAAAGAGGAGAAGGTATTGTCAAGAAGGAAGAAGATTTTGCAGCAGAAGTTGCAAAGCAAATTAACGGATAACATATAAGCCGTACAAGAGGGAGTAGCGAGTGGGTTAGCCCACTTGTTGTATTCGTCAACACGATATCTCAGCGCAGATATCCGGATGCAGCAGTCAACAGCGAGACTTTTGTTTATTCGCCGAAAAGGCGGAAAAACAAGTCTTGCTGTTTTTTATTTTCACGAGGAGGAGTAGCAGAAGGTATGATGAAATATTATTTTGAAAATGCAGATGAGGTTTTGAATAATTTCGCAAGTTGCGTGGAGGGGCTCTCTCCTGACGAGGCGGCGAAACGTTTGAAGGAGAATGGCAAAAACGTACTTGTTGAGGGTAAGAGAAAATCACTCGTCGCAAGATTCGTTAAGCAGCTCGTTGATCCGATGATAATTGTGTTGCTCGTGGCGGCGCTGTTGTCGGGCATCACCGCAGTATATTCAGGTGAAAGCTTCGCTGATGTTTTCATTATACTTATAGTTGTTGTACTTAACTCTGTTCTGGGCGTGTACCAGGAGAGCAAGGCTGAAAAGGCAATTGAGGCGCTTCAAAAAATGTCGGCTTCAACGAGCAAGGTATTGCGAGGCGGCAAAATATTTATTATTAAAAGTGAAGAACTTGTTGTGGGAGATATCATACTGCTTGAAGCGGGGGACGCTGTGCCTGCGGATGGAAGAATAATAGAGGAAGCAAGACTGGAAGTTGAAGAGGCTGCGCTTACCGGTGAGAGTGTTGCATCAGAAAAAACAGCAGATAAATTGATTGACGCGAGCGGCTCGCAAAAGGATGCCCCGCTGGGCGACCGCAACAATATGGTTTACATGGGCTGCACGGTTGTGTACGGCAGGGGCAAGGCGGTCGTTACCGATACGGGTATGAATACTGAGATGGGCAAAATCGCAGAGTCTTTGACACAGGCCAAAGAGGAAGAGACTCCGCTGCAGAAAAAACTTTTGCAGCTGAGCAAGGTGCTGACATATTCAGTGTCAGGAATATGCGTTTTTATATTCTTGTTTAAACTTTTTATGGTTGGAAGCCTGAGCAGCAAAGTTGTAATCGATTCATTTATGATAGCGATTAGTTTGGCCGTTGCCGCGATACCGGAAGGACTTGTTGCGGTCGTTACGATTGTGCTGGCAATCGGCGTGACAAATATGTCAAAGCGCAACGCAATTATAAGGAAACTGACAGCGGTTGAAACCTTGGGATGCGCACAAATTATTTGTTCGGATAAGACCGGAACGCTGACACAGAATCTTATGACGGTGACAGAACATTTTTCGTCTGATGAAATATTTCTTGCTAAGGCGTTGGCGCTTTGCTGCGATGCCACACTTGATACTAATAACAAGGCGATTGGCGAGCCGACCGAATGCGCGCTGGTTAATTATGCTTATAGGCTTGGGATTGATGTTAATGGATTGGGACAGGATTCGCCTCGGGTGAATGAGGCTCCGTTCGACAGTGTTAGGAAGATGATGAGCACGGTTCATACAAACGATGCGGGCTCAGGTGTTACGGGTATAGGTGTTACGGGTACAGGTGGTCCGGGGATAGGTGGGGCGGGCTTTGTTGAGTATACGAAGGGCGCGCCGGATGAGGTTATAAAGATATGCACACATTTTCTAAAGAATGGTGAAGTCTTGCCTTTGACGGATGAGGATAAAAAAGTTTTCATAATGAAGAATAAAACTCGTGGATATGAGAAGGTAAGAAGAATTGCAATTATAACTCGCAAACAATAAAAGTTGGTAAAATTTACGGCCAAAGTTTCTATTATTGATATCGAGTGA
>JANYKE010000033.1 GCA_025361685.1 Eubacteriales bacterium
GGCCGATTTCCCTGTATCACTATTTCTGAATGGAGAGCAAGTTGATGCTGACATTAATTCATTTGTATATGAAAGCAGAACCTTCGTTCCGATGAGGGCATTCTTCGAAAAACTGGGGGCAACAATTACTTATTTTGATAACACAAAAATGGCCCGCTTTGAGTACATGGGTAAAACTGTTGAAGTAACGAACGACTCATACGAAATGCGGGTCGATGGCAGCAAAATAATTATGGATGTTCCGGCAGTAATAATGAATTCCAGATTTTTTGTACCGGTCAGATTTATTTCCGAGGCGATGGGATTCTATGTCAGCTGGGAACCTTCCATGAACTATGTGTGTGTGAATACTAACAAATCAAAGGTATATGAAATCGTATCTTCCGAAATGGATAATATCCAACGCACCGTTATGTATACAGATGGTTATATGGAGTATATAAACTCAGAATATCCGGGATCAAATGGCAGAAAGATTGTGGATTTCTATTTTAAGAATGTGCAGCCAAATACTGAACTTGAAAAGTATAAATTGAAAAATTCTCACCTTGAATTAATCGGATGCTATAATTATCCGAATGACAATGTGATAAAGCTTTCTTATCAAATCGAAACCGGGATTAGGTATTCTGTTACTTCACAAACCAATGAAGTGATTCTCAATACCTATACAATAGCAAATTCTAATTTTGAATATTGCACCAATGGCAGCAGAAAATATGTTAACATTCCAAATCTGGCACTTACAAGCACAGACAATAGTGTAACAAAATATTTTAGTTATTCTTCAGGTGAGGGCGGCTATACCTATTCAATGTCGTTTGCCAAGGGTAATGCCAACATTAGCGACGGAGTAATTTTTGTTAATGACGAATATTTGCATTATGTTAGAGCTGCTGTAAGCGGAAATAATGTAACACTTAAATTTCACGCCAAGCAGCAATTGAATTATGAGACAATGTACAGATCTTTTACCAAAGACAGCAACATCACATTGGTTAAGCCGTTTAACGGCAGCAGTAAGAGTATCTATATTGATGTCGGTCATGGCGGCGGTGATAGCGGAGCATATTATTCCGGACTGTCAGAAAAGAATTTTAATCTTGACATTGCACTTCGTATTGTCAAAATTTTAAGAAGCAGCAATGCTAATATTAAAGTGTATATCGACAGGCGAACTGATGTATATATGGGGTTGTATGAGCGTGCATGGCTCGCCAACAGCTCCGGAGCAAAAGCAATGGTTGCGATTCATAACAATGCATCGGAATCAATTAATGTGACAGGAAGCATGGCCTATTACAAGGACACTTCCTCTGCAATAAGGCTTGCTACTTTGATACAACAGAATATGGCCAATGTGCCCGGATCATCAAACAGAGGAATTTACAACGGCACAGCTGAAGATTTGATTATGATTAAATATCCGACTATGCCTTCGGTTATCACTGAAACAGCTTTTTTGAGCAATTCTGCTGACCGTGCAAGATTGCAGTCGCCGGAATTCTGCCAAAACGCTGCACAAGCAATTGCAAACGGAATTATCCAATATTTTTCATAATTATTTTTTTGGAGAGAGAGTATATTAATGAAGAAAGTAATAATTGCATCAAACAACAAATCAAAAATAAGAGAGATTAATGAAATATTATCCGCCGGAGCGGATTGTTCTGACAGACAATTTGTATTCACTTCAATGGCAGATGAAGGGATTGATATTGAAATTCCGGAGACAGGAAATACATTCGAGGAAAATGCATTGATAAAGGCACGTACTATTTTTGGCATGATGGGATGCGCAGTGATTGCTGATGATTCAGGACTTGAAGTTGATTATCTTAACGGTGCGCCCGGAGTTTATTCTGCAAGATATTCAGGAGAGGATGCAACTGATAAAACGAATAACGATAAACTTCTTGAGCAAATGAAGGATGTTCCTTTTGAAAATCGAGGAGCACAATTTGTGTGTGTGATTGCATATATTGACAGCATCGGAAACGAGCACACAGTTAGGGCAGAGTTCAAAGGATTCATTGCATTTGAAGAGGTTGAAAATCCACCGGGCGGATTTGGATATGATCCATTGTTTTATCTGCCTGATTACAAAATGACATCAGCGGAAATTCCGGCGGAAACAAAAAATACACTAAGTCACAGAGGCAAGGCACTCAGAATGATTGCTGATAAATTTTTTTGCGCAAAAGGGATGCACACTTCAGACTACATGTATGATTTGCCGGAAGAGTTGATTGCTCAGACACCGATATCAAATCGTGAGATGTCAAGACTTCTTGTAGTTAACCGCGACAAAAAAACTGTCGAACACAAAACATTTAAAAACATTATTGATCACTTAAATGAAGGTGATTGCCTTGTGCTGAATAATACGCGAGTAATACCCGCAAGACTCTTTGGCGAAAAGGAAGGATCGGGAGGGAAAATAGAATTTCTTTTGCTTGAGAAGGTTGTGGATCGCAAAGACGAATGGGAAGTGATTTTGAAGCCGGGCAAGAGAGCACGAAGAGGAGCACGATTTGTTTTCGGCAACGGAATTTTGAAGGCAGAGGTCATCGACATAATTGATGACGGCAAACGAATTGTAAAGTTTTTTTACGAAGGATTGTTCGAAAATATTCTTGATGAAATCGGAGTGATTCCGCTGCCACCATACATAACAGAAAAACTTGAAGACGGTGAAAGATATCAAACTGTCTACTCGAAATTTAATGGCGCAGCGGCAGCACCGACCGCCGGACTTCATTTTACAGAGGAATTGCTTGAAGAAATAAAAAGCAAAGGAATCAACATTGCCTACACTACTCTTCATGTAGGATTAGGCACATTCAGACCGGTTGAAGCAGATTGCATAACCGACCACAAAATGCATTCGGAATATTTTGAAATATCGCAGGAATCATGCGACATGATTAATGAAGCAAAGACGCGTGCCGGAAAAATAATTTGTGTCGGAACAACATCCTGCAGAGTTGTTGAGAGTATTGCAAGAGAAAATACAAATGGAACAGGTTGGAGTGTTGAACCTTTCAAAGGAAGAACAAATATTTTTATTTATCCCGGATATGAATTTAAAATATTAGATTCTTTGATAACTAATTTTCATTTACCGGGTTCGACACTTATAATGTTGGTGAGCGCTCTTGTAGGACGCGAATTTATTTTGTCGGTTTACGAAGAGGCGATAAAAGAACGCTATAGATTTTTTAGTTTTGGAGACGCAATGCTGATTGTATAAAATTAGGGAGATTACCAAATGAGCACAATCAAATACGAACTTATAAAAAAAGACAAACATACAGGAGCGAGACTCGGGATTATTCATACACCGCACGGAAGTTTTGAGACACCTGCATTTATGCCCGTAGGAACGCAGGCAACTGTGAAGGGGATGTCTCCTGACGAAATGAAAGAAGTTGGTGCAGAAATAATTTTGAGCAATGCGTATCATCTTCATATGCGTCCGGGCAGCGAGTTGATTAAAGAGGCAGGCGGACTTCACAAATTTATGAATTGGGACAGACCAATTCTCACAGACAGTGGAGGCTTCCAAGTTTTTAGCCTGAGCGATTTTAATAATATTAAAGAAGAGGGTGTTACTTTTAAGTCACATATAGATGGTTCGAAGCAATTCATTTCGCCGGAGATTTCGATAGGGATACAGAACAATCTTGGTGCTGATATCATAATGGCGTTTGATGAGTGTGTGCCGTATCCGGCAGAGCATGATTATGTTGCGAAATCGGTTGAGATGACAACACGTTGGGCAGAAAGAAGCAAGGCTGCGCATATGCGTCCTGATGATCAGGCACTGTTCGGAATTATTCAGGGCGGAGTTTATCCTGATTTACGTTTGGCATCAGTAAGACAACTAATAGAACTCGATTTTCCCGGATATTCGATTGGCGGTTTGAGTGTTGGAGAACCGGTTGAGATGATGTGCGAAATACTTGATTGTCTTGAACCCGAGCTGCCGACTGACAAGCCTAGATATCTTATGGGAGTGGGAACACCCGACTATCTGCTTGAGGGCGTTATACGCGGAATAGATATGTTTGACTGTGTGCTGCCAACGCGTATCGGAAGAAACGGAACAGTCATGACTTCAAAAGGAAGAGTGATTGTGCGCGATGCAAAATATGCAAGAGACTTCACGCCGATGGACGATGAATGTGACTGTTACGCATGCCGCAATTTTTCAAAAGCATATATTCGCCATCTTATAAAAGCCAACGAGGTTTTGGGCATAAGATTAACCTCGTGGCACAATCTTCGATTCTTGCTTAGGCTCATGGAACAGATTCGCGAAGCAATCCGAAACGACTCCCTGCTTGACTTCAAACAAATGTTTTTGGGTAAAGCGGGTTACATTTTATGAAAATTATGTTATAATACGCTTTGGATTTCAATATATTTTTTTAGGAGGCACTTAATGGACCCTCAGAATCTTATGCTTATAGGATATGTAGTTGTAATTTTTGGATTTATGTGGCTGTTTTTAATCAGACCACAGAAAAAGAAGGAAAAACAGTTGCAGGCAATGATCGGAGCACTCAAGGTTGGCGATAATGTAGTAACAATGGGCGGCGTCGTTGGCAAAGTTGTACTTATTAAAGATGACTCAGTTGTTATCGAAACAGGTATTGACAGAACAAAGATCGAATTGAAGAAATTTGCCGTCAAAGACGTTACACCAAGTGACGCAGTTGCTGCAGTTCCTACAAGCGATGTTGCTGAAAAATAGACTATGATGAACGTGGTATTAAAAGGTGCAGGATTAGCTTTTGCCATTTCGATAGCAGCTTTTGCTGTCTTTGCATTATTATTGATGTTAACCGGCACACCTGAACAATTCATCGAGATTGTTGTCTTTGTTGTTATGCTTATCAGCATTCCGGTTGCAACATTCTTTGTTGTGCGAGTGCAATACGCTAGAAAAAAAGGCGTGTCATGGGGAATCTCAATTGGCTTTGTTTATGTTTTGATTGAATACATTTTTAGAATAATTCTACTCAGAAAATTATCGTTTGATTTGATACCGATGCTGCGGACACTCTTTTTAGCTGCTGTTGTCGGCGGAGTGGGCGGTTATCTGGGAATGAATTTCAAAAAACAGAAAAAGGTTTCGGAGATAAGAAAAAAATATTTTATTGATTGAAACAGGGGGAAGTTATGAAACACATTAAAACGATCAACGAGGCAACATTGAAAGATAGCGTTATAGGCAGAGGCTGCAAAGAATGTCAGACTTCATGTCAGTCAGCTTGCAAAACCTCATGCACAGTTGCTAATCAGAAATGTCTTAAGAAATCAAAGTGATTCACAAATTTACTTTATTCGGTACTAATATTGTTTTGGACATTAATAGCGGAGCAGTCCATGAATTCGATGACTGCTCCTTTGATTTGCTCGCACTTTTTGAAAAGTATATTGCAAAGGCAAATAATCCAAAAAGTTTAGTAGTTGATGAGATTATTGACGTTGCATCAGATAAATTTTCCAATGCCTATAGCATTGTGGAAATATCTGATTCATGTAAAGAAATAGCAGAACTGATTGATGAAGAAATGCTGTTCACAAGTGACACATATGAGGCTGATGAAAATTTGTTTACCGATGAAAATATTGTTAAGGCAATGTGTCTTCATGTTTCACACGATTGTAACTTAAGATGCAAGTATTGCTTTGCAGGCACGGGTGATTTTGGCGGGGAGCG
>JANYKE010000079.1 GCA_025361685.1 Eubacteriales bacterium
TGGCTGGACGGTTACAACACGAGACGGATCTCTTGCGGCACATTATGAAAACACACTTGCTGTTACTGATGGAGAAGCCGAAATATTAACACTTTAATTGTGGAATATAGGAGAGGTAAAAAAGTTGAAAGCTAACAATGAAATTAATCTAGAAGTCGGTCAAATAGTCATATCGACTGCAGGAAGAGATTGCGGAAGCAAAATGATTGTTGTGGCTTTAGTGGATGCGGAATATGTCATGCTGATTGATGGTAAGGCACGGCCGGTGGAAAATCCAAAGAAGAAAAAGTTTAAGCATGTTAGGGCGATAGGTGAATATGCAGAGGCAATTCGTGATAAACTAGAAAATGGCATGTCTTTGACAAATTCTGAGGTTCAAAAAATAATTCTAAGTAAGGAAGGTGAGTAGGTTGGCTAAGGAAGATGTAATTGAAGTCATTGGGACAGTTGTTGAGGCGTTGCCAAATGCTGTGTTTCAAGTTGAACTTGAAAATGGACACAAGGTTCTGTCACATATTTCAGGAAAGTTAAGAATGCACTATATTAAAATTCTTCCCGGAGACAAGGTGACCGTTGAACTTTCACCTTACGACCTGACTCGTGGGAGAATAACTTGGAGAGGCAAGAAGACCGAGGCATAAATATTTTTTTAAAAGACTTGCAATGCATTGGCAAAAGGTGTAAAATATGTTGGTATCTGTCTTAGGTACAGTAACACTTAAAGTTTGAACAGATTGTAATGGGGGACACATTAATGAAAGTAAGATCTTCAGTAAAAAAGATTTGTGAGAAGTGCAAAGTTATTAAGAGAAAAGGAAGAATAATGGTTATCTGCGAGAATCCCAAACACAAGCAACGCCAGGGATAAACAGTATATTATTCTAATTTTTCATTTGATGTTGGGGCGGCTGATTGGTAATATCACCTGACAGAAGATGATAAAATATAACAACAAAAATGTGAATTATCGGAGGTGTTGTAGAAGATGGCTCGTATTTCAGGAGTAGATCTTCCAAGAGAAAAAAGAGTTGAAATCGGTTTGACCTATATTTTTGGTATAGGCAGAACTTCGTCTAACAAAATTTTGAGTAGCCTCGGAATTAACCCCGACACAAGAGTCAGGGATTTGAACGACGATGAAGTCAACGCGATCAGAGACAAGATTGAGAAAGAATTTCAAGTCGAAGGCGATCGTAGAAGAGAGATTGCATTAAATATCAAACGACTTATGGAAAATGGCTGCTATGTTGGCAGAAGACATAAGGCAGGTTTGCCGGTAAGAGGACAAAGGACCAAGACAAATGCAAGAACAAGAAAAGGTCCGACAAGAATGGCAGTTAAGAAAAAGAAGTAGGGGGTAAACATAGCAAATGTCAGCAAAAGCAGGTGTAAGAAGAAGCGTCAGAAAAAGGGAACGTAAGAATATTGAAAATGGAGCTGTTCATATTCGTTCAACTTTTAATAATACAATAGTAACGATAACTGATACAGCAGGCAACACTATTTCGTGGGCCAGTGCCGGAGGATTGGGATTTAAAGGTTCCAGAAAGAGCACTCCATTTGCAGCACAGATGGCTGCAGAAAGCGCAACGAAAGCAGCAATGGAACATGGACTTAAGAATGTTGAGGTTTATGTAAAAGGACCGGGCGCCGGAAGAGAAGCTGCTATTCGTGCATTACAGACAGCAGGGCTCGAGGTAAGTCTAATTAAAGATGTTACTCCGATTCCGCACAACGGCTGCAGGCCGCCAAAGAGAAGAAGAGTCTAGGAGGAGATTGATAATATGGCAAGATATACAGGAGCATGTTGCAGACTTTGCCGCAGAGAGGGACAGAAATTGTTCCTTAAAGGCGAGAGATGCTATACCGATAGATGTGCACTTCAAAGAAGAGCATATGCGCCGGGACAGCACGGTCAGCAAAAGAAAAAGATGTCAGAGTACGGACTTCAGCTTCGCGAGAAACAGAAGGCCAGAAGATTCTATGGCATTTTAGAAAGTCAGTTTGAAAAGTATTTCGAAATGGCTGCAAGCAAAAAAGGTGTTACAGGCGAAAATCTATTGCAAATTCTTGAAACAAGATTGGATAATGTTGTTTATAGAATGGGATTGGCGACCTCCAGAGCTGAAGCAAGACAGCTTGTTACTCATGGTCATTTCACCGTTAACGGCAAGCACGTTAACATTCCGTCATACTTAGTTACTATAGGGGAAGTAATAGGAGTCAAAGATAAGAGCAAGTCATCTGTTAAGTTTAAAGAAATTGATGAAGTTGCAGGAGCAAGAGTTGTTCCTGAGTGGCTGAGTTTTGATTCCGAAAACTTGATTGGAAAAGTTGTTGCGCTCCCGGCAAGAGACCAGATCGATTTGCAAGTTGAAGAGCATCTTATCGTTGAGTTGTATTCAAAGTAGTCTCTATTAGTTTTGTAAACCAATATTTTACAAAAAAGATAATTAAGGGAGGAAATAGTGTATGATAGAGTCAGAAAGACCAAAAATACAATGCATTTTTCTGGATCCAAAAGGAACACATGGTAAATTTACCGTAGAACCTCTTGACAGAGGATATGGACATACAATAGGTAATGCATTAAGAAGAGTTCTGTTATCGTCATTACAAGGAACAGCAGTTACATCAATGAAGATAGACGGAGCATTGCATGAATTTACAACAATACCGGGCGTTAAAGAGGACGTTACAGAAATAGCTCTAAACTTAAAGGGCTTGATATTTAAGCTAGAGGGCGACCAAGTGAAGACTGCATACATCGACGCAGACAAAGAAGGAAATGTAACGGCAGCAGATATTAAGGCTGATAGTGATATTGAGATTGTTAACGGTGATATGCATATTGCAACATTAAATAATAAAGCAAGGCTGCACATTGAATTAACACTTGAAAGAGGCGAAGGATATGTTCCGTTGGAGCAGAATAAGCAGCGTCATCAGGATATCGGAGTAATTCCGATGGATTCAATATTTACGCCGGTTAAGAAGGTTAATTATACGGTTGAGAATACTCGTGTCGGACAGTTTACTGAATTTGACAAACTAACATTTGAAATTTGGACAGATGGTACCATTTCACCGGAAGAGTCCTTAAGCTCAGCAGCTAAGATACTTGGATCACATCTTAATCTGTTTGTCGGACTTACCGAAGTGGTTAGTGAAACTGAGGTTGTTGTTGAGGGTAAGCTGTCTGAAAAAGAAAGACTGCTCGAAACAACTATTGAAGAACTTGATCTATCGGTTAGATCTTACAACTGTCTTAAGAGAGCGGCGATATCAAATGTTCGTGATCTTCTTGACAAGTCTGAGGATGAGATGATCAAAATCAGAAACATGGGTAAGAAATCGCTTGAAGAAGTAATTAACAAAGTTCAAGAATTAGGACTGGCTCTAAAGGCAGTCGAAGAAGAGTAGAAAGGTGGATGTATTTTAAATGGCTACGCAAAGAAAACTCTCACGTCCTACAGATCAAAGAAAGGCATTGCTTAGAGGTCAGGTAACTTCACTTCTATGGCATGGCCGTATTACAACGACTGAGACAAGGGCAAAAGAGATAAGAAAGATTGCAGAAAAAATTATTTCTGATGCTGTTAACGAAGTTGACAACTTTACTTCGTCAACGAAGAAAGTGAGCAGAGCAAAAGTTGATCCAAAAGGACAGAAGGTTCTTACAACAAAAAAGTCAAAGAATGATAATGAATATAAAGTTGTTGAAAGAGAGATTACTGAAACTCTTAAAACGGTTGACTCACCTGCAAGACTTCATGCTAGAAGAAAAGCTATTGATGTGTTATATCGTGCAAAAGATAAAAAGGGCGAAAACATCAATATTGCCAATAAGCTGTTTGATGAGATTGCAATTAAGTACAAGGACAGAAGCGGCGGATATACAAGGATGTACAAGCTAGGACCTCGAAGAGGCGATGCTGCCGAAATGGTAGTAATTGAACTTGTATAAGCAAGGTCATAATAACGATTAAAGAATATTACTTTATAAATCAGAAGAGACCGAGCTATCGGTCTTTTCTACTATAAATCAGATAATTCGCTAAATCAAATACTCATTTTCAATGAAGGGAGTCCGATGGATTACAAAAACATTTTTATCAATGCTGATAATATTTCATTCAGTTACAAGCAGATGCATGATGAAGAGCCATCACGTAAAGACGTTAAGGCACTTGACAATGTTAGTCTGAAGATTGATAAGGGACAGTTTGTTGTGATGCTCGGAAGAAACGGCTCTGGGAAGTCAACATTTGCCAAGCATATAAATGGTTTACTCGAACCTGACATCGGTATAGTAACGATTGCAGGTCTTGACACAAAAGATTACGAACACATCTGGGATATTCGCAGAATGGTTGGCATGGTATTTCAAAACCCGGACAATCAAATTGTTGGAACAACAGTTGAAGAAGATCTTGCATTTGGTATGGAGAACATCGGAATTGAAACATCCGAAATGCGTGAGAGAATTATTGATGCAGCAAAAACTGTTGACATGAGCGATTATTTGGAGAAGGCTCCGTCAATGCTTTCGGGCGGACAAAAGCAGAGAGTTGCTATTGCCGGAATTCTTGCAATGAGACCGGAATGTATAGTGCTTGACGAGGCAACTGCAATGCTTGATCCAGTCGGAAGAGAAGAAGTATTACGCGTTGTTAAAATTCTCAACAAGCAAGAAAACATTACAATAATTCATATTACGCATCATATGGAAGAAGCCTGCGATGCTGACAGGGTTATAGTTTTAGACGAAGGCAGAATTGTTTCTGATGGGACTCCGCATGAAGTTTTTGCTAATGCAAAATCGATAAAGAAAGCAGGACTTGCTCTTCCGCAGATTAATGAAGTGTTTGCACAGCTAAGAGAAATGGGAGTCGAAATGCAAGGAGATATTATTTCAATTGATGAAGCAAGCGAAGTTTTTGCCAGAGCTATTAATGAAAAAAAAGGTGACGGTCAATGAAAATAGTTGTTGAAAATCTGACATATACCTATATGAAGAAAACTGTGTTTGAGAAAATGGCAATTGACAATCTTACCATTACAATTCCTGACGGTCAGTTTCTGGGCATCATTGGACCGACAGGTTCTGGCAAGTCAACGTTTATTCAGCATTTGAACGGATTGCTCATTCCCGACAGCGGAAAGATATCGGTTGATGGTATTAACGTTGAGAAAAAGAATTTTCGCGCGCTTCGCAACAAGGTTGGTATTGTTTTTCAATATCCAGAGAATCAGCTTTTTGAAGAGACAGTGTACAAGGATATTGCATTTGGGCCAATACAGCAGGGTCTGAACGCTGAGGAAGTATCGGAGCGTGTTTTCTACGCGATTAGCTGCGTTGGTGTAAAAAAAGATTTGCTGGAAAAATCAGTTTTCGATTTGTCAGGTGGTCAAAAAAGAAGAGTTGCAATCGCCGGTATTCTTGCAATGAATCCGCAAATATTAATCCTTGATGAGCCCGCGGCAGGGTTGGATCCTCAAGGCAAAAATGAGATTCTAGGGTACATTGATAAACTTCATAAGGAAAATAATTTGACAATAATTCTTGTTTCACACAGCATGGAAGACATTGCACAATACGTAGAAAGAATTGTTGTATTTGATGAGGGAAAGGTTTATGCAGATGGAACACCTATAGATATTTTTGCCGGGGATGCAAGTCTGAAAAAAATCGGTCTCTCGACACCTCAGGTCACAACGCTGATGAAAAGGCTGAAGCAAATTGAACCATCAGTGAATGATAGAATTATTACCGTTGAAGAGGCAGTGAAAGAACTTTACAAAATTTTGAAGTGAGGAGCGATTGAAGCAATATGGCCGGAAATATTATGATCGGACAATTTATACCGGGAAATAGTATTATTCATAAAAGCGATCCAAGAACTAAGATTATGCTTATGATTCTTTTTATGGTTGCAGTTTTTATGATGCACAGTATTATTAGCTATGTTGCATTGCTTGTGTTTGCTATTTTAATTTTCATCATCTCCTCAATCCCACTTTTGCAAGCAGTCAAGGGGCTTAAACCAATGCTGTACATTATTGTTTTTACCATGATTATAAATTTGTTTTTTTACAGCGGAGAGACAATCCTTTTCCAATTTCAATTTCTTAAAATAACGCTTGAAGGTTTGATAATATCAATAAAAATGACGCTCAGATTATTACTCATAATTGAGGGAGCATCATTGCTGACATTTACAACATCGCCAATTGTTTTAACAGATGGCATGGAAAAAATGATGAACCCGCTTCGCAAGATAAAAGTACCGGCACACGAGATTGCTATGATGATGTCAATAGCGTTGCGCTTTATCCCAACGCTTATAGAGGAA
>JANYKE010000186.1 GCA_025361685.1 Eubacteriales bacterium
TTTTGATTTTTTTATTTCCATTACATCCTAATGTATCGAATCGTTGTTCATCGCTCATGATGAGCAAAATATTTTTCATCTAATCCTCCATAATAAATTTACGGTAAAACTTTTTTAAAGAAATGTGATATAACTTGCTCGCGAAGCTCAGAAACTTTTTCTACATGTGCGGGATCATCAATGTAATTATTGAACTCTTCCGGATCAATTGAGATGTCCAGCAATTCTCGGAACTCGCTTTTTTGCGAAACATGAATGTACTTGCATGTTCCATCTGTAACCGCAATATACCCTTCACCTTCGGCAAAAATATATTTATATCCGCCCTCTTCAATTAGTTCTTTATAATCTTTGCCATCACATTCAATTGGTAAAATTCCTGCGGCTTTCAAACATGTCGGAAGCACATCTAGTGTATTGGCCATTGCATCGGTCACCATCGGATTGTCACACTCGCATGGATATTTAACAAGCAGCGGAATTTTCCAAACCTGCTCATACGCGCAATCATTCTTGCCCCATAAACCATGATCGCCCAAAAGTTCTCCATGGTCAACTGTTAAAATTATCAAAGTATTATCACCAAACTTTTTCTTTGCAGAATCCAAAACTTTGCCAACCATATCGTCAATCTGTGCAACATTTGCATAATAATTTAATCGAAGCTTATCCCAATATTCCTGCGAGAAATTTTTGGTTGCTCCCTCCGGTGCTCTGCATGTTGCATCTATGCCGGGGCCCTTTCCGTCGGGACCATTATAGCTCGCATGATGAATTCTTGACGGGTCATCAAACTCGCCTTCCTTCATCGACATCGGCGGTATTTTTGAAACATCAACTCTGTCCAGATATTCGACAGGTGCATCATATGGATAATGCGGTCCGCTAAATGATACCCAAGCAAACATTGGTTTATCATTATCGTATTCAGAAATGTATTCGCTTGCTGTATTGCCAACCCATGAATCAGGATGATAATATGCAGGACCCGGAAAATCAAAAACGCTGCCGTCGATTTCGTAGTTCCACATTTTTTCTCTGTATGCTGCAAGATAGCCTTGCTTCTCAAGCCATCTGCTGTAGGTATCATAAAACCAGACTGATGCTGACTTACCGTCATTCAAAAATAAATCATCAATGCCAAGTGTTTTATAATATTCTTCAAAATCATTTTCAAGAGTTCTGTCTGCAAATATATCGTCATACGGAAGCGGTGAAAAATGGCATTTGCCAACCATTGCTGTATGATATCCGCCACCTTGTAATTGGTTAAATAAATTTGGCATTTCCGGACTCAATACTTCATCTCTGAAGTTGCTGTATGCTCCATTGTTGTGCGGATAAAGTCCCGTCAAAATTGCGCTCCTTGCCGGAAGACACCACGGACTTGGCGTGTAAGCACCGTTAAACTTTATGCTCTGAGCCGCCAACGCGTCGATGTTCGGAGTCTTAATAACTTGTCCTCCATAACAACCCAGACTGTCTCTGCGCATTTCATCAAACGTTATAAAAATAATATTTGGTCTAATGTCATTCATACTATTTCCTCCGGTTGAATTAAATTTCTTGTAACGCCTTGGATAATCTTAGGTCCGGGTCGATGCCTTTCATCTGTCTCGTGTGCGTTGCAATACGTCTTGCAACCGGTCCGCCGGGAATTAAATTTTCGATTAGAAAATTAACATCTGAAATATCTGCACGCCATGTCAAAACTGCTTGTACCATTTTATTTTTGATGTCCGCAAATTCCAAATTGTTATACAAATCATTTTGTTCATTCGGATCATTGATTCTGTCAAATAAACGACCTGTTGATTCTTCGAGATAATATTCAAGTTTGTATTTATCATTTGCAACAGCAACAGATTTGTATAGAGTGCCAACTGCAAAATCGCGCGGAGAGTCTTTCCCATTCTTGAGTGGTGTGAATAAATCATAACCCTGCATATGGTCAGCTTTTGTTCCTGCTGCAGCAAGTATAGTTGTCGGGATGTCTGTCCACACTGCATACTTTGCTGTCTCCCCTGAAGGAAGCGTGCCCGGCATACTCATGATGAAGGGGATTCGCCAGCTCTCATCATACCAATTGTGCTTATCATTAAATCCATGATCAAAATATTGTTGACCGTGGTCTGTTGTGAAAATAACCAAAGTGTTATCGCGCAATCCTGATTCATCAAGATAATTAATTATTCTTCCGACAAGTGAATCAACGTATGCCGCAAAACCATAATATCTTTTTCTATATGTCTCAATAAATTTCGGATCCTTACCGCGAATAGTTCTTCCTCTTGCTTCGGTTAAAACATCTGCCTGCTCCGCACTTAATTTTCCTTCAGCCAAAAGTTTTTCATTTTCACTTTCCAAACTTTCAATTCCGACAAGTCTTTTTAAATGCTCCGGCATATTGTCCAGCTCACCGTCAACATAATTTATCGGTGGCAGCTCGACATCATCATAAAGTTTTTCCCAATCACCAGGAGGCACAAGCGGACTATGCGGTGCAGGAATAGAACAAAATGCAAAGAAAGGTTTGTCTTCAATCTTCTGTGCAATTTCAATTTGTTCAATCGTTTTGTTTACCAAAAATGAATCCAAGTAATCATCTTCAGGAATTGGATTAGGATGTTCAACATCAAATTCAAATCCCATCTTATTTATAAACTCTGTGTATTCTGCAGTTGAATCAAAGTCCCTGTCTTCTCCGGCAGGGATAGCGGGATAATCAAACGATTCCGGCATCAGTCCGAAATGAGTTTTGCCAATCATCATATTGTAGTAGCCGGCCTCTTTTAAATAATCCGTGAACCTTGGCAGATCCTCGCGCACGCCCATTCCATTTTCAATTGAATTATTAATCGGCGTGTGTGTGCCGGTCATGAGGCAGCATCTTGCCGGCATGCAAACCGGAGAAGCAGTGTGTGCCTGCGTGAACATCACGCCCTCTTTAGCAAGTCGATCAGTGTTTGGAGAAATCGCAAATGGATATCCCATGCAATTTAGAGTGTCGCACCTTTGGGTATCTGTAACAAACAACAAAATGTTAGGTTTGCTCTTATCCTTCATAGGTTTTGCTTTTTTCCTTTCATTGCACTAAAATCAGAGGTTGCTGTCTTAATAATCTTTCTATCAACAATCCATTTTTTTTCATAGTAGGTATTGTTTTCAAAAGTATCTTTTATCTTGCTCATCTTTTTCTTCATGCCTGCTTTCAACCTTTTGTGCACATCTTTATATTTAGGATCGCCGATAAGATTATTTATTTGGAGTGGATCACTTATATTGTCAAATAAAAGTTCCTTGCCGTCCACCTTAAATATTGCATAAGTAAATTGCTTATCGCGAACAGCACGCCACTCGTGTCCATCTTTGAAAATCGCGGTCGGTCCTGTGCACATCATCAGTGCAAATTCAGGCTCTTCAATTTTGACCGTCTCGCTTTTTTTCTTTTTCGCACCTTTAATAAATCCACTAAGATCAGTGCCTTCAACCTCTTTTGGTATTGGCAAATTTAAAAGCGAAAGCACTGTCGGCATGATATCAACTGAGTTGAGGCAAACATCATTTTTACTTGGTTTGAAAACCTTTGGCAGCCTCATCAGAAACGGTACCCTAACCGCTTCTTCGTAGAAAATATTTTTGGCGCGGCGTCCGTGTGATCCAAACAATTCGCCATGGTCAGACGTAAACACAACTATTGTATCTTCGGCAAGTCCTGCTTTATCCAGCGCCTTCATCACTCTTCCGATATTGTAATCAAGATTAGCAACCATCGCATAATAAACCTTCATCCATGAAGTAAGTTTTTTGCGTTCACCCACTGACAGGCACGCCCACTTATCCGCGTACGGATCATTATCCGGCAAATAATTTTCAGGTTTTTCGAAATTGATTTTATCAAACATTTTTAAATATTTTTTAGAAACGTTTTTAGGCGTCCATGGATCATGCGGTGTGCCGAGCGACAGGAACATTGCAAATGGTTTTTCCTTGTCATGTTTTTTCAAAATATCAATCGCCATATCTGTCTGTGCATCCGGCTCATACTTATTGTCTTTATAATGAATCTTGTTTTTATTCTCCTCATGATAATATGCATTTTTGCCATAGTACTCATGATGAAATCCGTATGATGCCCAGTAATCATCAAACCCAAGTCGGTGTTCACCCCTTGGCACAAATGAATTTCTTGAAAGTTCATGATCTCCAAGCACCGATGCATACAAATGCCACTTACCAATATATGGTGTATCGTATCCGCCGTCATGGAGAACATGTCCGATGCAACGTTGGTTCGGATTGAGTTGAATTTCATTAATAACCATGCCTGTACTTGTTGTGTATTTGCCTGTAAAAAGACTTGCGCGATATGCCGCACAGACCGGATGTCCGGAGACAGCATTACAGAAATCCACGCTTTCTTTTGCCAACGAATCAATGTTTGGTGTCCTGGCCTTCACGTCTCCGCTATATCCGCAGGACTGGTATCTAAGTTGATCTGCAAAGATATAAAGCAGGTTGTATTTCTTCATAATTCGTCCCCTTTTAATATGATAGCGCAAACAAAAACAGATGCGCAACAAGATGTTTTCATTATATTATTTTATTGACTTTATGTCAATTTGGCATATAATAGAAACATATATTAAATGAGGAGGATTCACGCATGCGACACTACTTTACAGAGGGCAGCACATTACCGGAAGCCTATCATAAGGCACTGGTAATACTTAATAACGAGGGCAAAATTTATCCCTGCCCGGATTATAACACGACAATGAAAGAGGTTTCGCTGACGTTTTATGTTGAGGATGCATGTGCCGAACCAATGATAAGCAAACTTTTTTGCGGCGGGCATCACGAGCTTCAGCAATACGAAATGGAAATATGTGATGGCATCCTTGACTTCATGACAGCTGCCGGAGACAACTATTGGGAATACACATACCACCAAAGATTTGCACACCAGCTTCCATTTATAATTGACGAATTGTCACGCAATCCATTTTCAAGAAGAGCAACAATGAACATTCGTGATTTCGAAGTTGACAGCAAAAATGATCATCCCGCATGTCTGCAAAGTATTGGTCTATATGTTCGCGACAGTGCTCTTCACATGAAGATAACGATGCGTTCCAACGATGCAGTTCAGGCAACATATATGAACGCTTTTGGATTTATCGCTTTGCAAAAAAAGATTGCTGCAGAACTGGGAGTTGACGTTGGTTCATACACCCATACCTCATACAGCTTTCATGCATACGAGCGCAATTTTGAAACACTTGCTGTGTACGCTGAAGACATCGTAAGCAAAGATGTTGCCGATTTAACTTTTGAATACGTCGGATTCTATGACGATATCATGAAAGAAGAGATTCCTTCAATTCTAAAAATGGTTGAGGATCAGAAAGCGAAACACAACCTAAAATGAAATACATAATTCGATTACTCAGATATGCCAAACCTTACAGAGGACTTATAGCTATCTCAACTATAAGTCTTCTTGCTATAACCGGTTTAAATTTAATTGTGCCATGGCTTGTTAAAAATTTGATAGCGATACTTGAAAATCCTGACCTTGGTTATGCTGACTTGCAAGGTATTATTAACATGGCAATTATTCTTGGCATCGCATATATCGTCAAAATATTGTTTCGGTTTGGGAGCAACTATTTTAGTCATTCGGCTGCATGGCGTCTTGTATCTGATATGCGGGTTAGAATCTATGACCATTATCAAAAGCTTTCACTAAGGTATTATCATGACAAACAGACAGGCCAGCTCATGTCCCGCGCTATCAGTGATACAGGCACCTTTGAGACTCTTGTCGCTCATGCAATTCCTGATGTTATCAGTAATATTTTAATTCTCGGCGGCGTAACAACAATATTGTTCTATATTAATGTCCAGCTTGCATTTCTTACACTTATTCCGATACCTTTCATCCTCGTACTTGGATTTGTGTTTACAAAAAAAATATTACCGCACTTTAGAACAGCACAAATTGCGCTTGGTGATTTGAGTGCTTCAATCCAAGACAACTTGTCCGGTATGAAGGAGATACAAGTTTTTAACCAGCAAGAAAGTGAAAAGAAAATAGTTTCTAAGCATGCACACCGACATGCTGAGGCAATACTTGGATTTCTGCGAAAGAGCGCGTTTGTTCATCCGACAATTGAAGCTCTCAGTTCAATGGGCACAGTAATTGTTGTCGGCTTCGGCGGATATCTTGCTGTTGCACATCAGATGAGAGTATCAGAAATTGTTGGCTTTCTGCTATACCTGAATTTGTTTTATGCTCCCATTGCTTCCCTCGCACGAGTGACTGAGGATTTTCAGCAGGCACTTGCGGGAGCTGAAAGGGTATTCGAAGTTCTTGACACTGAGCCGGATATTGTTGACGCTCCCGGTGCTATTAATATTTCAAAATCAAGCGGTCATCTCGAGTTTGAAAATGTTGCCTTTCACTATATCAAGGACAGACCGATTATCTCTGATATCAATTT
>JANYKE010000197.1 GCA_025361685.1 Eubacteriales bacterium
TATTCTTTTATCCGAAGAGCAGCTTATAACTCGTTCAAAAAAGCTTCGACTCTCAATAAACGAGATGCATATGATTGAGTCAATTGCCAAAGAAGATAATAGCCCAAAAACGATCAGTTATATTGCAGATGATTTGGGTATTACTCTCCCCTCTGTGACAGTTGCAATAAATAAGCTGATTAAAAAAGGATATGTCGTAAAAAATAAATCTGAGACTGACGGCCGCATGATTTTTGCTTCACTTACGCGTGAGGGAAGCAAGGTTGACCGACTGCATCGAACATTCCACAAAAAGGTTGTTGGATATATAACTCAAGACTTAACAGCAAATGAGAAGAAAACTATGCTTAGCGTTATAACAAGACTAAATGTTTTTTTCAATCAACTGAATAGGGAGACTAGAGAACAATGAATTTTACAGTAGCCGGTACCGGAAGCGCACTTCCCAAAAAAGTAATCACCAATGACGACCTAAGTAAAATAGTTGACACTGATGACGAGTGGATAAAGAAACGCACCGGTATTTCGTCTAGACATATTCTTTCCGATGAGACAATCACAGACATTGCCTTCATGGCTGCCGATGCCGCGATTGCAGATTCAAAAATAGATGTTGCAGATCTGGATTTAATAATTGTATCGACTGTCAGCAGTGACTATCTCACCCCCTCCCTTGCTTGCATTATTCAAGGACACATCGGGGCAACGTGCCCGGCTTTTGATATCAGCGCAGCCTGCACCGGATTTATATACGCCCTCGACATTGCCAAAAATTATTTTCAATCCGGCAATGCAAAAAATATTTTGATTGTTTCGGCAGATGCCATGAGCCGTATTGTTGATTGGACACACAGAAGCACATGTGTATTATTTGGCGATGGTGCCGGGGCTGTTGTGCTTTCAAAAGGCAGTGACCTGCTCGCAATCAAATTAACATCAGAAAGTAATCTTGATATAATCAGCATTCCACACGTAACCGGCAACTCTCCTTTTTCTGAATTAAAAAAAGATCTTTCATATATCAAGATGGATGGAAGAGAGACTTATAAATTTGCATTTGCCGCCATTTGCAAAAATACAAATGACGTGGCTCAACTTGCAGGAATTGATGTAAATGATATTGACTATTTTATTACGCATCAAGCCAATATAAGAATTATTGAAGCCGCACAACAGAGAATGAACGTGCCAATTGAAAAGTTTCTCAACAACATTGATTCGGCCGGAAATACTTCATCGGCGACAATTCCGATTTTACTGGACCAGGAAAATAAAAAGGGGACTTTTAAGCCCGGTGATATTCTTGTTCTAAATTCTTTTGGAGCAGGATTAACAACAGGAGCCGCAATTATTCGCTGGAGCAAAACTACAAATTAGTATTTGTTTTAACATAAAAAGTTAAAATAAATTTTCATGTATATATATAGAAGAAACAAATGTATTTTGAAAAGAGGTGTAATGTGATTAAGACAAGTATTTGTGATATCTTGGGTATCGAGTATCCTATTTTTCAGGGTGGCATGGCGTGGGTCTCTGATGCATCTTTGGCAAGTGCTGTATCCAATGCCGGTGGTTTAGGAATAATTGCAGCCGGAAATGCACCTACTGATTATGTGCGTAATGAAATTAAAAAGGCCAAAGAACTCACAAACAAACCGTTTGGCGTAAACATTATGCTGATGAGCCCTTTTGCAGTTGAAATAGCAGCTCTTGTTATTGAAGAAAAAGTCAGTGCCGTTACAACGGGTGCAGGTAACCCTTCAAAGTTTATGAAAGCGTGGAAGGAAGCTGGCGTGAAAGTTATTCCTGTCGTACCTTCTGTCGCAATTGCCAGACTTATGGAAAGAAACGGTGCTGATGCCATTGTTGCCGAAGGAGGCGAAGCAGGCGGACACATCGGAGACCTGACAACAATGACACTCGTTCCCCAAGTATGTGATGCGGTTAGTATTCCGGTTATTGCGGCGGGTGGAATTGCGGACGGAAGAGGAATTGCCGCAGCCTTTATGCTTGGTGCAAGTGGTGTTCAGGTAGGAACGCGTTTTTTAGTCGCCACTGAATGCACCATTCATCAGAACTACAAAGATAAAATTGTCAATGCCAAAGATACAGCTACAATTGCAACCGGCAAAAGACTTGGTCATCCGATACGGTCACTAAAAAATCCATTCTCCAGAGAATTTTCAAAAAAGGAATATGACTCAAATGTGACAAATACTGAACTTGTAAAGTTTGGCGAAGGTGCTTTGAGAGCTGCAGTAGTTGACGGAGATAAAAAGGGTGGCTGCTTCATGGCAGGTCAATCGGCAGGAATAGTAAAATGCGAGCAGTCGGCAAAAGAAATTATTACTGAAATGTTTGCGCAAGCAGAAGATTTGTTGAAAGGAAGTAAAGTTATTAATGGCTAAAACTGCTTTTGTTTTTGCGGGCCAGGGAGCACAGTATCCGGGCATGGGCAAAGAAATGTACGACAATAACTTAATTGCCAAAGGTGTTTTTGATGTTGCTGAAAAATTGCGTCCGGGTACAATTGCTCAATGCTTTGAAGGCAGCAGTCAAGATCTAACGATCACGTTAAATGCACAACCATGTCTTTTCTGTGTTGACCTTGCAATTGCACTTGCGCTAAAAGATTCCGGCATAATTCCGGATATGATTGCAGGATTTTCTTTAGGTGAAATTCCGGCGTTAACATTTAGTGGAGTATTTTCTGTTGAGCAAGGTTTTATTTTTGTTAATAAACGTGCTGAGTTGATGCATGCCGCCACTCAAGAAATTGAAAGCTCGATGGTTGCAGTTTTGAAACTTGATGTATTTACAATTAACAGAATTTCTCAAAATCATGTGAATATCTATCCTGTTAATTTTAATTGTCCGGGACAAACGGTAGTTGCCGGAACTGTTGAAGGACTTGAAAAATTTTCGGTAGAAATAAAAGAAGCCGGTGGCAAGATAATTCCGCTTGCAGTTAGCGGCGGCTTTCATTCTCCTTTTTTAGATAGCGCGTCAAACAAACTCTCCGATGAACTTTCTAAAATTGATTTGCATTCTCCGCAATATACTACCTATTCGAATTATAGTGCGAGTCCATATACGAATGACACTGATGCAATTAAAGAATTAATTGCAAGCCAAGTTAACAATCCGGTCATGTGGCAGCAACTAATTGAGAATATGATTGCTAAAGGCGTTGATACTTTTATTGAAATCGGTCCGGGCAAAACATTGAGTGGATTAATCAAAAAAATAAATCCGGA
>JANYKE010000199.1 GCA_025361685.1 Eubacteriales bacterium
GTGCAACGTGATAATCTTGAACAATTCCGCCATCCGAACATAATGGAACATATATTCCGGTCTTTTTGCAATACTCATCTCTTGCCGCTGCAACCTCGATTACAGAACTCGCCTGTCCACGGCCGATACCCTTCTGCTCTCTGGTTATACAGATTGAACCGCCGCCGATTCCAACTTTTACAAAATCAGCCCCTGCCTTCACAAGATACAGAAATCCTTCTTTATCAACAACATTTCCGCCGCCGATCTTGACAGTATCTCCAAACTCTTTGCGAACATACTCAATTGTCTCTTTCTGCCACTCATTATATCCGTCGGAAGAGTCTATGCAGAAAACATCTGCTCCGGCCTTAATAAGTGCGGGAATTCTTTCTTTGTGGTCTCTGGAATTTATTCCGGCTCCAACAATAAGTCTTTTATCGCTATCAATCAGCTCGTTTGGATTCTCTTTGTGATCGGTATAATCCTTGCGGAAAATAAGATAAATAAGTTTTCTGTCCTCTTTATTATCAATTACCGGCAGGCAATTAATCTTGTTGTCCCAAATTATTTCGTTAGCTTCGCTTAGTGTGATTCCTTCAATTCCGTATGCGAGATCTTTAAAAGGAGTCATCAGTTCTTTGATTTTTTTATCGTGAGGAACTTTATCAACTCGAAAATCTCTGCTTGTTATCATTCCCTCAAGTCGGCCGTTGGGCTTTCCGTCAGCTGTCACAGCCACTGTCGTGTGACCGGTGCGCTCTCGTAGTTCCAGCACATCAATTATTGTTTGGTCAGGCATTAATGTGCTGTCACTGACAACAAAACCTGCTTTGTATTTTTTAACTTTTTCGACCATTTCGGCCTGGGCTTCTATAGACTGAGATCCGTATACAAACGAAATACCTCCATAACGAGCCAGTGCTATTGCCATGTTATGATCAGAAACGGATTGCATTACTGCGGAAACAAGCGGAATGTTGATTTTGAGGCTGCAGTTCTCGCCCTCCTTGAATTTGACAATCGGAGTTGAGAGGCTAACATCCTGAGGAATACAGGACTTTGTTGTGAGATTCGGCACCAATAAAAATTCACTGAAGGTTCTTGATGGTTCGGGATAATAGTATGCCATTTTCTTTCCTCCCTATATTTATAAATATTTATATATTTTCAAGTAGTTTACTACATTTCAGCCTATATTGTCAAGGTAACACGTCTTTATCAGCTCCTGACTACATCATAAACTCCATCAAGCTTTCTGAGCTCTTTTATAGCATCATCCAACTGCTCTTTTTTATCAATTTCCAAATCCAAATGCATCACAACACTGCCGCCGTTTCGTACCTTTGCATTAATTCCCTTGAGCGGAATTTTCAAATTTGCTAATCTCGTTGTTACATCGGTTAGCAGATGAGTTCTGTCTGAGGCACTAATCGAAAGCCCTGCAACATAGGTCTGCTGTTGCTTATTTCCCCAGTCAACTTCAATCCGCCTTGCTACAATTTCGAAATTTAAGGCCAGACTCTTGCAATCTGCTCTGTGAACAGTAACGCCTCTTCCCTTAGTAATATATCCAACTATTTCATCTCCGGGCAAAGGATTGCAGCACCTTGCAATTCGCACGAGACAATTGTCGATACCCTTAACCACAATATCTTCATTAGCCTTGTTAACTTTCTTTTTGGCATTTGAGTTATCAGCCGGAAGCTCGGCTACTGAGTCTATCTCCTCGGGCTCCATTGTCTTCTTGTACTCTTGAATAAGTGCAAGAACAATTTTGCCGCCGGAAATCCCTCCGTATCCGACTGCGGCATACATTTCATCTGCGTTATGAAAATTAAATTTCTTTATTATGCTCTCAACGCGTCCTGCTTCTAAAATCGATACCTGCGAAAACTTATGTTTTTTGATTTCTCTTTCAACCATCTCCCTGCCTCTGGAAATGTTTTCGTCTTTGCGCTCTTTTTTAAACCATTGATTAATTTTATTTCGAGCCTGTGCTGTTTTTACAATCTTTAGCCAATCTCTACTTGGTCCATTTGTCTGAGTAGATGTGAGTATCTCAACAACGTCACCTGTTTTCAATTTGTAATCCAAGGTTGCAATTCGTCCGTTAATCTTGGCACCTGACATCTTATTTCCGATTGCGCTGTGGATGCTGTAAGCAAAATCAATAGGCGTAGACCCTGCCGAAAGATCTTTAACATCACCCTTTGGCGTGAATACATAAACGCGGTCACTGAACAAATCAACTTTTAGCGAATACATGAATTCTTTATCATCTTCCATGTTCTGCTGATCGTCCAAAATCTGACGGAGCCAGGAAAGCTTTATGTCAAATTGCTCATTTTTCTTGTCCTTACTCTTAGTGCCCCTTTCCTTATATTTCCAATGGGCAGCGATACCAAACTCTGCAACCTTGTGCATCTCAACCGTTCTTATCTGCACCTCAAAATATGACGAATTAGCTCCGAACAATGTGGTGTGTATCGATTGATACATATTCGGTTTTGGCATCGCAATATAATCTTTAAATTTGCCGGGCACAGGTGTGTACAGTTTATGAACCTCACCCAGAACAGAATAGCATTCTTCGATATCGGCCACAATAATTCTTACTGCAAATATATCGTATATTTCATCAAGTGTTTTATTCTCATTTCGCATTTTCTTGTAAATGCTGTACAGATGCTTGGCACGGCCTTCAATCTTAACAAATTCATGACCGGATTCCGGTAGTTTTTTCTTCAGTGCTTTGACAATTTCGGTAACATACTTTTCACCCTCAGCCATTTTAACCGCAACTTCGGCCTTCAAACTTCTATAAACTCTTGGGTCAATATAACTAAAGGCTAAATCTTCAAGTTCATCCTTAACTCTTGACATACCAAGTCTGTGAGCAAGCGGCGCATATATTTCCATTGTTTCTATAGCCTGCTCAAGCTGTTTATCTTCACTTCGGGCTTGCAGTGTCCGCATATTATGCAATCTGTCTGCAAGCTTTATCATTACAACGCGAATATCCTCTGCCATTGCAAGAAACATCTTGCGAAGATTTTCAACTTGCAATTCTTCCTTCGTTGTAAATGAGATTTTGTCTAGTTTTGTTACGCCGTCAACTAACTTGGCAATTTCCTCACCAAATTCTTTTTTTAGGTCGTTATATCCAATTGATGTATCCTCTATTACATCATGTAACAGAGCTGCGATAATAACACTTTGGTCAAATTCAAATTCGGCCAGTATCGACGCAACCTCAACCGGGTGAATTATATATGGTTCGCCGGTTTCGCGAATCTGATTCTCGTGCGCCTTTGCGGCAAAATCATAGGCGCTCCTAATTTTAACCAGATCGTAATCAAGGTTATTTGCAGATAATATATCTGAAAGTTTTTTGAAGTAATCCTTCATAATATTAAGTTGACGATGGTGATGGACCCAGTGTTGGTGTCGGTGATGGTACCAATGTTGGTGTTGGTGCCGGCGTTGGTACCGATGTTGGTGCAGCTGTTGGCACAGGTGTTGCGGTAACCGGTCCGCCCGTGCTAATTATTATCTCCGGAGGTGTAAGTGTCGCTTGTGGACTGAAGGAAGTCACAATTCCTGAAACTGTGGGTGAAGGATTTGGATTTTGATTATTGTTGTTGGCAAATGAAAATACTATTATAATTGTCGCAACGACCAGCGCTGTCAAAATTATTGCAAGTCCTATCATCCAGCCGAGAAGCTTCTTGCTGGTGTTATCCAACGAATCTTTTTTGCCAGCAGCGCCGATTGCTACAGCGCTTCCTGATTTAGAACTCCTGCTGCCAAAGTTATCGTCAATATCTTCCTCAAGTCCTGAAAATTCTTTTGGTTCGGAAAAGTCGCTATCGTCTGCATAAAGCGGAGATTGATTGTCCTGTTCGTTATCAAAAAACAACAAGCTTTCCTCAGATTCTTCGCCTTCGAAACCTGCTTCTTCTTGGCCGGTGAAAAATGCACCAGCTCCGATTCCGGCTGTGGCGCCAATCCCGGCTGCGGCTCCAATCCCGGCTGCTGCAACTCCGCCGACAGCATTGTCTTCACCAATAACTTTTAACACGACAAAGGAAATATTTTTTTGCTTATCTGTATTGTCCGAAGCACGTTTTAAGAGATTAGAAGCAACTCTCTCTATGGCAATGTCCTCTATTAACTGTTCATAAATTACCTCTTCGCCAATAGCTTCGCCTGCCAACGAACTACATAGAATATATACGTCGCCCGGAAAAACATCAAGGTTATCGGAAATTGTAATGCTGTTAGCCAAATCATCTGAACTTTGTTCAATATCTTGAGAAATCATCTTTAAATATTTATCTCTAAACAAATATATTCTGGACTTGTCAACACTGATTATGGATGCTTTGCTATTTTGAAAAAGTATTCCGGCAAATCCGATTTGTAAATCCTTTTTGTCATCGTCATTCATAAACCCCGAAATATAGTCCTTGGCTTTACTAATTGTCGAGCTTATCTCTCTAAGTTTAACCTGTGATGATATTGTTCCGTTGACCAAACCTTCAAAGTTATCATGTAAAACACTCATGAAAGAAAATGTTTGATTTGTTTCGTTATTCAAAGCAAGATCCATCCCCGATGAAACGGCAAATAACAAATGGTCTCCTTCACAATCGGTTGATACCTGAGTTTTATTGAGATCAAAATCTTCAATAAAATTATCATTTAGAAAAATGTTGTCCTTGTGACTCCCTCCGGTAGAAACATTATAGACCAACGAAGTCGCTTTTATCTTTAATCCTGAGAAACTCATTGTCCGCCATCCTTTCATTTAGAACATGTATAATGAAAACAATATGTAACTGTTATATTATCACATCGTCTCGGCTATTTCAATATTATTTACAAACTTTTCGCAGTATCGCATTGATATCTTTCGGCTATTTCTCTGTAGCTTAATTGTCCGCCAAAAATATCCAGACTGCTGCCCACAGTAAAGTCAACCATTTCTTTGCCATTCTCGGCAATCGAATCAATATCTTTCATTGCAGAAATTCCGCCGGCATATGTAACTTTTATCGGTGAAATTTCTCCGAGAAGCTTGACCAAGCGAATATCCGGTCCCAGCTTCTTGCCCTCGCTGTCAACAGCATGAATCAGAAACTCATCACAGTATTCAGCAAGCATATCAAAATTGTTCTTGCAAATCTCAAAATTCGTAACCGTGTTCCATTTATTTATAACAGCATAATAATCGGTCTCAATAAATCTGCAACTCAAATCAATAACCAACCTTGACTTACCTGTAATTTCGGAGATCTCTTTTGTCTTGGCAATGTCCAATATTCCGTCATTGAAAATGCACGAAGAAACGATGACATGAGATGCGCCTGCTTCAAGAAATGCTAATGCGTTTAATTTATTTATGCCGCCGCCCACATGTAATCCGTTAGGAAATGTCTGCAGACATGTAATTGCCTCTGCATCATTTCCCTGTCCCAGCATAATAACATGCCCGCCCTCTAAATTATCTCTCTTGAACATTTTCGCAAAGTAGGCAGCCGGTTCAGAAGCCACATAATTTTCTGTGACATCAATCGCATCCTGTGAAAGAGTCGATCCGATTATCTGTTTGACTTTTCCATTGTGGATATCAATGCATGGCCTAAATCTCATATTCGTCCTCCCTGCATAATTTATTGCTTATATATAAGTGGAAGTATTTGACCTATTTCTCCATACAAGTCCCACACGAACAGCATAACTGGATTGCCCAGCAACGCAATCAAAATAGATAAGAACAGGATTTCTTTGTTATCCATATACCTCAATATTTTTGACAATATAAATCTGGTCATTAAGAAAAATATTCCAATACTAATTATCGGAATCATCAAAATTACATTTGGCGATATTACACTCGCACCGGCAAAACATATTCCCACCGATGCCAGAAGTACTACCATTCCCGTCACAGGCAAAAGTATGCACACTATAGCAACAGTTCTGAATTTGTACATCGAAATCTCTCTCGTCAAAAACAGCATAAGAACTGTAAGTATGGTGCAAACAATTATAGATACTTCAAATGGTAATATGAAAGCCCCTACTGCCCATTTTTGGAAACCTAAATATTCAGAAGGCATATGTCGCCGCCAATCTACCGTTTCCGGCTGAATTTTAATTCGTTATTATTATACCTTGTTGATATGCTTTTTTCAATGTGCTATTATTATTCTGTAATAAATACCTATAAATACTTTAGTAAAGGAGCATTCTTATGCGGAATAGCAAAATTGTTGATAAGGTTAATTTGGGTAAAATACTTGTTTCCGATGGAGCATGGGGAACTCTCTTGCATAGTAAAGGACTTAGGCCCGGCGAATGCGCTGAACTATGGAACGTTGACCATTATGATGATGTATACGACATTGCCAAAAGTTATGTTGATACCGGCGCAGATATGATTACAACAAACAGCATAGGCGGCAGTTCAATAAAACTTAGGCATTACGGTTTAGAGGATCGTGCATACGAGATTAACAAAGCAGCTGCAATGCTTTCGCGCAAGGCTGCCGGTGAAGATTGCTTCGTTATCGCCTCATTAGGTCCTTGCGGGCTGATGCTTGTTATCGAAGAAGTGACTGCCGACGAACTATATGAATCATTTAAAGAACAAGTGCTTGCTTTTGAAGCGGGCGGAGCAGATGCAGTATGCATAGAAACAATGAGCGATATTGAAGAGGCTTGCATTGCCATCAAAGCAGCCAGGGAAAATACTTCTTTGGAAATAATATGTACATTTACATTTGATAAAACAGTTTCAGGCGAATACAGAACCATGATGGGTGCTTCACCCGAGGATACAGCAACAGCATCGATTGCTGCAGGTGCAGATATTGTCGGCACCAATTGCGGGAGCGGCATTGAAAGAATGGCAGATATTGTACCATTGATAAAATCTGTATGCGGCGACACGCCGATAATAATTCAGGCCAATGCCGGTATGCCGACAATTGAAAATGGAATAACGGTTTTTCATGAAACTCCCGAATACACTGCTCAATTTGTTCCGGCAATTATCACCGCCGGCGCAAAAATAATCGGAGGCTGTTGCGGAACAACCCCCGATCATATAAGAGCAATTAAAAATGCTATTCCGCTCTCTTAGTTCTTCCCATTAAATCGTTAACCGCATCGCGCGGATTTTTTCCATTATATACCACATCATAAATCGCTTTAATAATAGGCATTTCGATGTTGTGGTGTTGTGCTAATTTATATGCGGGTGCTGCGGTCAGAACGCCTTCAACGACCATGTTTACTTTCTTAATCGCCTCATCAACAGTATTGCCCTGACCAACAAGTATGCCTGCTTTTCTGTTTCTGCTATATTCGCCTGTGCAGGTCAATATCATATCTCCCATTCCGGCAAGTCCTGAGAACGTATCTTTTGATGCTCCCATAGCGACACCTAGTCTTGTTATCTCTGCTAAACCTCTTGTCATCAGCGCAGCCTTTGTGTTGTTTTGAAATCCCAAACCTTCTGATATGCCCGCAGCAAATGCGATAACATTTTTTAGTGCGCCGGCCAATTCGGCACCAACCATATCACTTATTGTATATACTCTCAAATATGAATTCATAAAAAGTTCTTGAATCTGTCCTGCGGCATCCATGTCGTCCGAGGCACACACAACTGTTGATGGCAATTCTTTGGCAAGCTCGATTGCAAACGTTGGTCCGGTGAGAACACATAATCTTAATTCAGGTATCTCCTCAAAAATTACTTCGCTCAAAACTTTGCACGAATCAATTTCAATTCCTTTGGAGCAAGTCACGATGATTGTATCCTTGCCAATAAGTCCTTTATCGAGACATTGCTTCAACCTTTTAGCAGTCTCTCTCGTCTTTTGCGCCGGAACCGTAAACACAACCGTGTCAGCATTTGTGACTGTCTCCTCAAAATCATTGGAGCACATAATTCCTTCCGGCAGAAAAACGCCTGGCATTCTGTCTTTGTACTCTCTCACAGTGTTGAGAAGCTCTGCTTCCTCTTTGATTGGTGTCCAAATCTGTATATCATGCCCATTATTGTTAAGCAGAACAGCTGTTGCAAGACCCATGCTGCCTGCAGCAAGAATAGAAATTTTATTTTTCTTCATTTATGTCATCCTTTGCCTTTTCATTTTTTTTGAAAATATTTGTTTTGTTCTCATTCCCTTTGAAAAGTCTTTTGACATTTTCCCTGTGTGTAAATACGATAAGCAAACATATTAGCGTAACAATTATGATGCGGATCGGATCTGAAAATCCCTGAGTGTATGTCATTACCATGTATGCAAGAGCGGCAATTATTGAGCCAAGTGAAACATAACCAAACACCAATAATATTATTGCAAACAATAACAGACTCAATAATGCAAATGACCAATTTATCATCATCAAAACAGCAAGACTCGCGAGAACACCCTTGCCTCCTTTGAATCCGAAATAGAGCGGCCAGTTATGTCCGATAATTGCGGCAAGTCCGCCAAATAATTTTCCGTAAAGCATATAGTTGACAGATGAGTCAGCAATATAATTTGTAACATAAGGAATAAATAAAGCACCCAATTGCATTATGCCTAATCCAACCAGACAAGCTAACACGCTTTTGGCAATATCTCCGATTATGACAAGCACTCCGGCTTTGGCTCCCAAATTTCTCATCGTATTAGTCATTCCGGCATTGCCGCTTCCCTTGCTTCTTATCTCAACTCCGTAAAAACGGCCGACTATAATCGCAGAGTTTACACTTCCTAAAAGATAC
>JANYKE010000202.1 GCA_025361685.1 Eubacteriales bacterium
TTTTGATTTAATTATTTTGGGTGGCGGTCCGGCCGGGTATATGGCGGCTGAGCGGGCAGGACACGCGGGACGTCGAGTTATGTTAGTTGAGAAGAATCAGCTTGGGGGCGTGTGTCTGAACGAGGGTTGCATACCGTCTAAGACGCTGCTCAAGTCGGCGAAGGTTTATGACGATGCGCTGATGAGTTCGAAGTATGGGATTATGGTTGAGCCGGGTGCGGTGAGTTATGACCAGGCTACGGTTATTAATAGGAAGAATAAGGTGGTTAAGATTTTGGTTGCGGGAATCAGGTCAGCTTTGAAGGCGGGCAATGTTGAGGTCGTGGCGGGGTCCGGTGCGATTGCACGTAAGAGCGGCGATGGGATTTCTGTTGAGGTTAATGGGGATTTATTTTTGGCTAAGGCAATAATTATTGCTACGGGTTCGATGCCGATACTGCCTCCAATTGAAGGGCTTGAACAGGGACTCACAGATGGTTTTGTTTTGACGAACAAGGAGATTTTGGATTTGAAGAAAATCCCCGAGACGCTCGTCGTAGTTGGAGGCGGAGTTATAGGTTTGGAAATGGCATCGTACTTCAACTCTGTCGGGACAAAGGTAATAGTTGTCGAGATGCTTGACAGAATAGCAGGTTCAACAGACAAAGACATTTCAGATATCCTCATGAAAGTTTACGAAAAAAAAGGTGTAACATTTTGTCTTGAAACAAAAGCCGTTAAATTTTCAGCAGGCAAAGTTAAGATTGAAAAAGATGGCGAGACAACAGATTTAAAAGCGGAAAAAGTTTTGCTTTCCATTGGGCGCCATCCGGTAACAGATGGATTAGGATTTTCGGAATTGGGAATAGAAATGAACAGAGGCGCAATTGTAACAGATGCACAGATGAGGACAAATATTCCGGGAGTTTACGCGGCCGGAGATGTGACAGGTGGTATGATGCTTGCTCACAAAGCTTATAGAGAAGCAGAGGTTGCGGTCAACACAATTCTTGACATCGAAGATGTTATGAAATACGATGCGATTCCCGCAGCGATTTATACCAATCCGGAGGTTGGAGCTGTTGGCGAAACCGAAGAGACCGCCACACAAAAAGGAATCGATTTTGAAATCGCAAATGTTTCGATGAGATTTTCAGGACGCTACGTTGCAGAAAACGAAGGCGGCAACGGAATTTGCAAAGTTCTGATTAAGAAAAATACCCGCAAGATAATTGGCTGTCATCTGATTGGTTCTTATGCAAGTGAAGTTATTACAACAGCCGCCGCATTTGTTGAAAAAGAATTAACCGTAAGAGAAATAAAGAAAATAATTTTTCCCCACCCTTCAGTGAGCGAAATAATTCGCGAAGCAATTTTCCAATTCGAAGATTGATATTGCAGTTAAAGGATTGATATGCTATATTACAGAGAGGTTGCATGATGTGGCGTGTCTCGGTGGCCTAAAGGATAAGGTGATGGGTTCCGGTCCCATTGATGCGGGTTCGATTCCTGCCCGGGACGCCATTTTTTATTTGACATAACCTAGGTCGACAGATTATAATTTGCCTTGAACCAAAATTTCTCTGCGGGTGTAGTTCAATGGTAGAATATCAGCTTCCCAAGCTGGCTACGGGGGTTCGATTCCCCTCACCCGCTCCAGGCAACGTTTTGCCGTTGCGTAAACGAAACACTGATTTCTGTGCTGATGTAACTCAGGCGGTAGAGTACCACCTTGGTAAGGTGGAAGTCACGGGTTCGAGTCCCGTCATCAGCTCCAAAAGTAGTTGCAACAATATGGGGCGTTAAAAATTAAAACTAGTCGTGTTTTTTGATGAGGTAGTGGCTGATGCCGTTGCCTGCTGAGATTGCTTTCTCCTCGAACTTATTTGCGTCTTTGATTAAACTTATCAGCTTGGAATAGTTGTAGTTTCGCGGATCAAAGTCAGGGTATTGGCGGTTAAGCATTATTCCGATTTGACTCAGGAACATCCAACCGGTATCGTCTGAATGTGTCTCGATTATTTTTGATATGTTTTCGACAACTGCCTCAAGACTCAACATGCCCGATTCAGCTTCGACAGTCGGTACAGGTTCGGAAACAGGCTCGACAGGTTTTTCTGCAACAGGTGGTGCAGCTGCAGGAGTGACAATGACAGGAGTCTCTTTCTTGTCAGTAATTACAACTTTCTTTTTAGGCAAAACGACCGCCGGCTTTGGTACAACCTTTGACGGCTTAACCAAAACTTCAAGATATTTGAAAACCTCGCATGCAGACTTAAAAGCAAGCGGAGTTTTCTTTTCTCCCATTCCCAAAACAAACATTCCCGCTTCACGAAGACGCGAGGCAAGCTTGGTGAAATCACTGTCACTCGATACTATGCAAAAACCGTCGACCTGGTCAGAGTACAGAATGTCCATCGCATCAATGATTAGTGCTGAGTCGGAAGAATTTTTCCCAACCGTGTAACGGAATTGTTGGATAGGTGTAATCGAATGCGAAAGCAAAACGCTTTTCCATGCGGAAGCATTCGGACTTGTCCAATCGCCATAAATTCTTTTGTACGTCGGCGTCCCGTAAACCGAAATCTCATCAATAATACCTTTTATATATTTGCTTGAAACATTATCTGCATCTATAAGTAGCGCGATTCTTCGATTGTAGTTGGTTCCGGTATTTCCGTTGCCGGAACTACTGTTACTGCTTGTGTTATTTCTCATATTAAAACCTCCTAGCTCTATATGATGTTAGTATTATAGCACATTTTATTGTATAATATGAATGATTTGCAAATATTCTCAAAAAAAAGTAAAGGATCAATTGTCATGCCATTTGATGGAATTGTTGCAAAGTGCATATCCGAAGAGCTCTTAAATGTTCTGGCGGACGGTCGCATCGACAAGGTTTACCAGCCTGAAAAAGATGAGATTACAATCGGCATCCGCGCAAAGGGAACGAGCCGGAAGCTGGTTATTTCCGCGAGCCCAAACAATCCGCGCATACATCTGACCGAAATTGCAAAGGAGAATCCGGCTAACGCGCCGCTGTTCTGTATGATTCTGCGCAAGTATTTGGTCGGCGGCAAGATTTTGTCTGTTGCGGCGTTAGATTTTGAACGCGTGATTACGATTAAGGTTGAGTCGAGAAACGAGCTTAATGATACAATTGTTCTTGATTTGATTGTTGAGATTATGGGGCGCCACAGCAATATTATTCTTGTTAACGATAAGAAGATTATTATTGATGCGATTAAACATGTTGATAATAAGATTAGCCGGGTGCGCGAGGTGGCGCCGGCAAGACATTACGCCGCTCCGCTATCGCAGGATAAAATCTCACCTGCAGACATAGACTGTGCGGAGTTCTTTGGCGATAGCGGGAACCTTGAAACGCGAGCGGATGTTGAAAAATATATGCTGAGCAAGATTAAAGGATTTAGTCCGCTTATATGCAAAGAGATTAGTGCGAGCGCAAAAAGTTTTTCGACGGAGGATTTGCGGCAGGCGTTGAGTGTGATGATAAAAATGATTTTGAGTGAGGTCTATGCGCCTTGTATTGTTTTTGATACCGATAAGAAAGAAAAACTTTTTGATTACCACTGCTTGCCAATTGAGAACATCGGGAGCAAGACTGATTTTGATTCGATGAGTGCTGCGATGGATGAGTTTTACTATTCCCGAGATAAGGCAGAGCGGATTGCACAAAAAAAATCTCAATTGGAAAAAACTCTCGGCAATTGTCTTGAGCGCTCGCGAAAAAAGCTCGCCATTAGACAGAAGACTTTGAAGGATGTTGAGGATCGAGATAGATTCCGCTTATATGGCGAACTGATAATTGCTAACATTCATCAAATGAAGGCGGGACAAAAGTTTGCAGAGTTGAAAAATTATTATTCGGAGACCGATGAGATTGTTAAGATACCGATGAAAGAAAATATTTCCTTGCCCGCCAATGCACAAAGATATTTTAAAAAATATGCAAAAGCGAAGTCAACATTCGAACATACAACAAAACAGATAAAAGAAAATTTGGACGAGCTTAAATATCTGGAGAGTGTAGAGCATCAACTTTCCATTGCCAAAAATCATAATGAAATTGGCGATATTTTACAGGAATTAATCGATGAGAGATATGTCAATGGGAGAGCAAAAAAATCTCCAAAGCGGAAGGCTGCTAAAAAAATATCCGAGCCAATGGAATTTAAATCCTCTGACGGATTTCTTATTTTCGTTGGCAAAAATAATATTCAAAACGATATGCTTACTATGAAGATGTCTTCATTAAAAGATATGTGGCTGCATATTAAAGATTTCCCGGGATCGCACGTAATAATAAGAAGTGACGGCAAAGAGATATCGGACAACGCGATAAACCAGGCGGCAATCATTGCGGCTTTTTACAGCAAGGCATCTCAGTCTTCAACAGTATCAATTGATTATACGCAAGTCAAAAACGTTAAAAAAATTTCCGGTGGCAAACCCGGAATGGTTACATATAAAAACTTTAAAACTATCGTTGTAACGCCTGAAGAACACATTGTGACTTCCTTGCAATTAAAAACCAATAACGTGTAATTTGTATTGAGCATTGCACATGACAAAATTATTTTTGGGAGGAATTTATAAATGATAAAAATAAAAAAGGCCGCAACAGTATAAAATGTCACTTATCAAAAAGGTATTAACGGAACACCGGGTGTTACTTCTACACTGCTTGACTCTTCCGTCAAATCAATTGATTTTAATTTACCGGATGTTTTGAATGCCAATCCTGCATATTATTCTACTGACGATTTGTCAGCGGATGTCCAGAAATGGGTATCAGGAACAGACGTGAATCAAGGGTGGTTTATAAGAGCGGCAGACGGATTGGCGCAAGTACCTATGATGGCAAATTTTATCAGCAATGATTCAACACTTGAACCAACTCCGACACCAGAGACACCAAAGCCAACCCCAACTGTTGAACCCACATCTGTGCCTTCGTTTATTGACATAACCGGACACAGGGGCGCGATATATATCGCGGACAGCTTATATTTTTGGCAGCCCGTCTTTGTTTTTTGTCACACTATGCAATAAAAAATAAAAGTAGTATAATAAATTTGGAAATATAAATAATAAGCAAGCAAAAGGAAAAAGATGATGAAAAATATAAAAAAAGTTTTGGCTTTTGTAATTGCACTTTCGATGATAATTTCAGCTATAGGGGCGCTTCCTGCACTGCAGATGACTGCTTCGGCAGCAACTTACAATGCGACTTTTCAAAAAGGAGTTGCCGGGTACACTGCAGCTCGAGCCGTTACGACAATACAAGAACTTGTCTTGCCAAATGTTGGAGCGTACAATTCGAATATCGATGGCGATCTGATGATTACCGGTGGAAGTTTAGCAAGAAGAAGTGGAATTATTTATTTTGACCTAAGTTCTATTCCTGCTGATGCTGTTATTACTTCAGCGCATATGGAACTTTATCTTATAATGCCTGGGACTACAACTCTTAAGAATTTTGAAATAAGAAGGATTACTGATGTGGATGGAAAAGGTATGTGGGGAACACCAACGTTGCTACCGGGGTCTGCAAAATCCGGAATATATAATACAGGAGTTGCATTTGCAAGAAGAGACGGAATCAATGATGGCAAGAATATTGCTAATCCTTGGATTACAGGTACGCCCGGAGTTATTTCAACCATAATCGACTCCTCGATAAAATCAGCTGATTTTAATTTGCCCGGAACTTTAGATGCAAATGCATTATATTATTCTACACCGGACCTAACTGCAGATATTCAGAAATGGGTTGCAGGCACAGATGTTAATCAAGGATGGATGCTTAGAGCCGCAGAGGGCTTGGCACAAACACCTATGACAGCAACATTTATCTGTGATGATTCAACTAATGCAAAGTTTGCAACTAAAACACCAAAACTTGTTGTACAATATGAATCAAATATTGGAGTTATTACACCAACACCTACACCGGATCCGACTCCTGTTCCATCGGGTTGGACACCGCCTCCGCCAACCCCGACCTCAACACCGACAGCACTGCCAACACCGACACCTGTGGCTACACCGGTACCAACCCTTAACGGTGGCGACATCGAACCTTTCTTTTATGTTGATTCGGTTAACGGTAACGATTCCAACGATGGCACATCAAGATTGTTGGCAAAAAAGACTTTGCCTTTAGCGTGTCCGCTTGTCAAAAATGGCGGAACGCTGTTTATAGCAGAAGGCACATATGGAACACCGGGAGACGGATTTATAACAACGGATCCTAATGAACCCAATGGTTCAATTAATATTGCTTCATATGTCGGCACACCGGATAAGCCGATAGTATACAAAGCATATCCTGATGCAGCAACAATGCCATTTATTGCCGGAAAAGGAATGTATGGCGGCGGAAATCTTAGCATAACGAGCTGCCAATATGTTGTCGTTGATGGATTGAGTTTTCAAGGAGGACATTCAACAGGCTCGACATGTCAGGTTGGAACTTCCAAATATATCACAATTAAAAACTGCGTTTTCCGCGGGGGAACGCAAGCCGGTGTTGACAAAGATATTCTCGCCGGCACGATAATTTCCCTAAACAAATCCTCATATGTTAGCCTCCTTAGTAATGATTTGGCATTAAACGGAAGCGGCATGGGAGTTGGCGGCGTTGGAGAAGGAAATACAATGTATATTAACGGAAGTGATCATTCGTTAATTGAGGGCAACAAACTCCGAAAGGCAGGACACGGCGCGATAACTGTTAAAGATTACAGCGGAGCTACTTCTTCATATAATGTTGTAAGCGACAATTATCTTGATATGGAATGGGGAGGCGGAATTGCAACGGCGCGCGGAACAATTCATACATTAATTGAAAATAACATTGTTGCTAATATAGGATGGAATGTTGTTATATATCCAAAAGTCGGTTCGCAAATTGCGACAACAAAAAATATTGTCAGAAACAATTTATATATTTACGCAGCGGCCGGATGGCGTGATTACCAGCCTGAAAAAGTGAATGACGGAAATACAGCCACAGGCTGGAGGGCCAATTGTAATACGGGTGGCGGCGGACAGAGTAACGATGTACAATTTATTGGAATGGATTTCGGCACACAAACTCAGTTTGATAAGTTTACGCTGAAGTGGCAGCCGGATGGGCCGGATTGGCTTCCGGTAAATGCAAATACACAATTCTATTATCAAGCTTATACTATTGATATTTCCAACGACGGAAGAAATTGGACGACAGTCAGTACGGTAACAGGAAAAAGTTCTGCCACTGATGATGTACTGACATTGACATCACCGGTCAGTGCAAGATACGTACGCATGAACGGAACAAAGCGAGCGACTACATTTTCGAACGGCGTGATGGTGACAGAGTTTGAAGTATATAATGGCGCAAGTGCTAATCTTGCATTAGGGCAAAAAACATTAAATTCTTCTACGGCATTTAAGGGGGATGATGCAATTGATTTGTACGCAGAACTTGCCAATCTTGCAGATTGCACTCACAACAGCGTTTACAACAATACGATTACACAAAACGGAGGACGCGCAATTGGTGTTTGCACGAGAAACAATCCTATCGGAAATCATGATAACAAGATATTTAATAATATAATGTATGGCAACAGAGTAAACAGTTCACAGTATAACAACTGGGGTAGTGTTAAGGGCGGATATGAGATATGGATTGAAGCTCCTTCAGTTAAAGGGAAATGCCCATGGACAGGATTTATGGATGGCTACCAGATATTTAATAACGTTTTATTGGCGTCCGATGATATAGGTGATTTGCCCGGATATAATCCATATATGTTCTATGATGCTAATCCTGATACAGGCGGTGCAAACACAAGGGGATATTCGCTTGCACAACTGCAAAGCGACCAGCCTCAGGTTTTCAGAAATAACTTTGAGGTTAATCCGCAGTTTGTTGATGCCACAAAAGCTGAACAGGATGTTACCAAAGATCCATGGAAGAGTTTTGCGTTGAAGCAAACTTCACAGGCTGTTGATTCAGGCGCACATTATGCGACTACAACAGCGGCGGGATCAGCGACAAAAATTATTCCTGTTGATGATTCACTCGTGTTCTTTAGTGGTTATGGTTTTATTTCCGGTGACACAATATGGGTGGGACCTGCCAAAACTCAAGTTAAAATTTTAAGTATTGATTATACGGCACATAACCTGACTGTTGATACAGCTGTAACATTTGCACAAGGAGACTATGTTGATTTGCCTTATAAAGGAGGAGCACCTGATCTTGGTGCCATCGAGTCTGACTATACCAATACAAGTACGCCACCACCGGTACCAACACTAACTCCAACCCCAATACCAACAACAACGCCGGATCCGACGCCAACACCTACACCGACTCCGGAAGTGACCGCAACCCCAACTCCGGTAACAGGAACACCAACACCGACACCGATACCGGAAACCGCAACTCCAACACCTATATCTGTAACCGAGACCCCAACCCCAACCCCAACCCCTAAACCAACCGCAACCGTGCCTCCGACACCCGTACCTTCGTTTATTGACATAACCGGACACTGGGGCGAGATCTATATCAACGAACTTGCGACTAGGGGTATAATGAGCGGCTACCAAATTTCACCGGGCGTATTCGAATTCAGGCCTGATAACTCAATGCTGCGTCAGGAATTTGCAAAAATTATTACGGTTTCATTTGGCGTTTACAACCCGTTGTCAACATCAGCATTTTCTGATTGTCCTGTGAGCGCGTGGTTTACACCATATGTCGGTTCGCTTGAAGCCGAAGGATTGACGAGTGGTAACGGTAACGGAACATACGGAGTTGGTATGAATATGTCAAGGCAAGACACGGCGACTATGCTATCCAGAGCAATGGTTAAGTATCAGTCAATAACAATACCGGATGCTGCATCCGCAGATACAATTGTTTCTGCATTTGCAGATGTAACAGATATTGCGGGTTATGCAAGACAACCGGTGGCATTTTTTGTAAATGCAAATATTATCAAGGGATATGAAACTCCGACAGGAAGTGGAGTTTTTAACTTCAGGCCTAAAGCAAATATCACGCGCGCCGAAATCAGCAAGATAATGAGCATGTCTCTAAAATAAGAAAGTGTGCCAAAGAACCGTCCCCAGATACAGTCAAAATTTTTGTTAAAACCCACATTAAAAAACACAATTTGAGGGATGTATATTTATTAAAAAATGCGGAATCTCTCGCCTTCTTTTTATTTTCAAAATACTATTGACTTGCTATGTAATACTATTTATAATTCAAGGTATCACTAGATTTAAAATTTGCGATAAAAATTCGCGAAAAAAGTTTTAAAGGAGAAAAAATATTA
>JANYKE010000206.1 GCA_025361685.1 Eubacteriales bacterium
CCTAAAAACGGACCTGAAGATAAGTTTAGCATGAAACCGACAGTAAAGAGATTGTCTGAGTTGCTGGGACAAGAAGTCATAATGGCAAGCGACGTTATAGGTGAGGATGCAAAGGCAAAAGCTGAGGCACTCAAAGATGGCGATGTGCTTATGCTTGAAAATGTCAGATTCCATAAGGAAGAAACAAAGAACGATTACAAATTCGCAAAGGCTCTTGCATCTATGGCTGACATATATGTCAACGATGCTTTTGGCACTGCACACAGAGCACACGCTTCAACAGCAGGAATCGCAAATTATCTGCCGGCAGTATGCGGATATCTTATCGGCAAGGAAATCAACATCATGGGTAAGGCACTGGCTGATCCGGCAAGACCATTCGTTGCTATTTTGGGTGGCGCAAAAGTTTCAGACAAAATAGGCGTCATTGAAAACCTTATTACTAAAGTTGATGCATTGATAATCGGCGGCGGTATGGCATATACCTTCTTTAAGGCAATGGGCTATGAAGTTGGAACATCGATTTGTGAGGAAGATAAACTTGAACTGGCCAAGTCACTTATGGATAAGGCAGCTGCTGCGGGCGTGAAGTTTTTGCTTCCGATTGATAATGTGGTTTCAAAAGAATTCAGTGCAGATTCGGAATATAAATATGTTGATTCAGATAAGATCGGCGCAGGCTGGATGGGGCTTGATATCGGACCAAAAACAATTGAGATTTTTTCTGCCGAAGTTAAAAATGCTAAAACTGTTGTTTGGAACGGACCAATGGGAGTATTTGAATTTGCAAACTATGCAGTTGGAACAAAAGCAGTGGCCAAAGCGATTGCAGAATCCGGTGCGATTTCTATTGTCGGTGGTGGTGATTCTGTTGCTGCAATTGAACAACTTGGATTTGCCGATAAAATAACGCATATCTCAACAGGCGGCGGCGCTGCACTTGAATTTTTGGAAGGAAAAATTCTTCCGGGAATCGATTGCCTTGATGACCGTAATCTAGACAGAAAAGTTGCTGCAGGGAATTGGAAGATGAATAAGACTCCTGCCGAAGCAATTAAGTTTGTAACTGAACTTACTAAAACTGTTGAAGGTGCAGAGAGCGAAGTTATTGTAGGGGTTCCATTTGTATGTTTGCCTGGTGTTGTGGCTGCAACCGAGGGAACAAATGTTAAAGTAGCAGCACAAAATATGCACTGGGAAGCAAACGGCGCATACACCGGAGAGATTTCAGGACCGATGCTTGCTTCGATGAATATTAAATATGTCATCATCGGACATTCCGAAAGAAGACAATATTTTGCAGAGACAAATGAGACTGTTAATTTAAAAGCTAAGGCAGCTCTGAGTTATGGATTAAGACCTATAATCTGTTGCGGCGAGTCACTCGAACAAAGAGAAGCAGATCAAACCGAAGAACTTGTTACCGAGCAAGTTAAAGTTGCTCTTGCAGGTTTGACAGAAACAAACATGGGCAAGGTTACTATTGCATATGAGCCGATATGGGCAATCGGAACCGGCAAAACCGCAAGCAATGAACAAGCTAATGAAGTTTGCAAATTGATTAGAGACATTGTCAGAGAACTATATAATGATTCAGTTGCTTCAGCAATTAAAATCCAGTATGGCGGCAGTGTAAATGCAGGCAACGCAGCTGAGTTGTTTGCAATGTCTGATATTGATGGCGGTTTGGTCGGCGGCGCAAGTTTGAAAATTGACGATTTCACAGTAATTGCTAAAGCATAGAGAGGAATTACAATGGCTAAGAGACCTGTAACACTTATAGTTATGGATGGGTTTGGAATTAACAGCAGTACAGTAGGCAATGCAATTGAGCTTGCGGCTACACCAAATCTGGATAAATATATGAAAGATTATCCAAACGAACCGATTTTGGCAAGCGGACTTGATGTCGGGCTGCCGGACGGTCAGATGGGCAACTCTGAAGTAGGGCATACTAATATCGGTGCCGGAAGAGTTGTGTATCAGGAGCTAACAAGAATTTCAAAGAGTATTGTTGACGGAGATTTTTTCCAAAAGCAAGAATTTATTGATGCTATTGAAAATTGTAAGGCCAATAATTCAGCTTTACATCTTATGGGACTTTTGTCGGACGGTGGAGTTCACAGCCACAACACACATTTGTATGCACTGCTTGAACTTGCAAAATCCAAAGGACTAACAAATGTTTTCGTCCACTGCTTCTTTGATGGGCGCGATGTCCCACCGGATAGCGCAAAAGGATTTCTTGAAGAGTTGATTGCCAAGACCGAAGAAATCGGATGCGGCAAGGTTGCTTCAATCATGGGAAGATACTATGCAATGGACCGTGACAACAGATGGGAGAGAGTCTCGAAAGCTTATGATGCAATGACTATGGGGATTGGAAGCACAACAACAAATCCGATAGCAGAAGTTGCGGCTTCATATGAGCGCGGTGTTTTTGATGAGTTTGTTATTCCAACTGTTGTGGTTGACGATGCAGGCAAACCTATTGCCACTGTAAACAAAAATGATTCAATAATATTTTTTAATTTCAGACCGGACAGAGCAAGAGAAATCACACGAACATTTATTGACAGCGATTTTGAAACCTTTGAAAGAGGCAAAGACTTTTTCAAAACCTGTTATGTTTGCATGACACAGTATGACAAAACATTTGAAAATGTATTGGTTGCATTCAAACCTGAAAGTCTGGCCAATACGCTTGGAGAATATGTCAGCAGCATAGGACTAAAGCAACTTCGAATTGCAGAGACGGAAAAGTATGCACACGTAACATTCTTCTTCAATGGCGGGGTTGAGCAGTCGTACCCGGGAGAAGACAGAGTACTGATTCCTTCACCCAAAGTTGCAACCTATGATCTTCAACCTGAGATGAGTGCGCCGGCAGTTGCCGATGCTGTTGTTGAAAGAATT
>JANYKE010000051.1 GCA_025361685.1 Eubacteriales bacterium
GCAATTTGTTGAAGGGCGGCGACGAGTTCCTCAGGAAGTTTGATACTGAGGCGACCACATCTGCTGAGTTAGGGTTTCGTTTTGTCTGGGGCAACACAAATGTTTCGACTGCGCTTTCGGGTATGAATTCGATGCAGCAACTAGATGATAATTTGAAATATGTTGAGACTTCGGATAGTGTTTCTGTTGAAGAGTGGGAGCACCTAAAGGCGGAGTCGGATGAGGTTATGAAGTTATCAGATTTGTATTGTACCATGTGCGGTTATTGTGAGGTCTGTCCCGAGGGAATCAAGCCGGCCTTCACATTTGACGCGTACAATCTGATGAATGTCTGGGAACTAAAAGAAATTGCTAAAATAAGATTCAATGAATTTGAGGAGTATCCTTGGCACGGAGCACACCCGGATAATTGTACGCAATGCGGCGAATGCGCAAAGCGTTGTCCACAGAAAATAGACATTCCAAACGAGCTTATAAGGACTATTGATATTTTAAAAACATTATGATACAATTCGTGCATGGCACTTGCCGCAAGGACTGATGGGTGGCCCGTTGGTGGGCTTAGTTGGGTTCAGTCCCCGGCAGGTGTCATACTTTTTTTATTTACTATATTGGCCGGCGCCCTTCAAGGGATCTGGCCAATGTTATTTCGTCAGCATATTCAAGGTCACTGCCAATCGGTATTCCGTGTGCTATGCGCGTAACCAATATTCCAAATGGAGACACAAGTCGTGCAATATACATCGCAGTTGCTTCTCCCTCAATGTTCGGATTAGTTGCAAGAATTATTTCTTTAACCGTATCATCTTTTAATCTTGAAAGTAATTCTTTAATTTTAATTTCCTCAGGACCAATTCCGTTAATTGGTGAAATTGCGCCATGGAGAACATGGTATAAGCCTCTGTACTCTTTTATTCTTTCAAGAGCGAACACATCTCTTGGCGATTGTACAACCATTATTATTGAAGGATCCCTTTTTGCAGACCTGCATATTTTGCATGGATCCTCCGAAGTCAAATTGTAGCATGTGGTACAATTCTTAATCTTCGCTTTAGCTTCTTTCAAAGCGTCGGCAAACTTATCAACCTTTTGTGTAGGCAAATCAAGAACATGAAAGGCGAGGCGCTGTGCAGTTTTTCTGCCAATGCCCGGAAGCCTTTCAAACTCTTCGATTAAATTTTCTATCGGTGAGGAAAAGTCCATCGTTGCTCCTTATTAAAACAGTCCGGGAATTCCGCCGCCCATGCCGCCGGTAATTTTTCCCATCTCCTGTTCGTTCAATTCATCTGCTTTTCTGATTGCTTCGTTAACAGCAGCCATAATCAAATCCTGCAGCATTTCTATATCTTCCGGATCAACAACATCTGGCTTAATTGTGATGCTTGTAATCTCTTTATTACCTGTTGCAACAACTGTAATCGCACCGCCGCCTGCCGAAACTTCAACAGTCATCTCCGCCAAAGATTCTTTTGTCTTAGCCATGTCCTCTTGCATCTTCTGAGCCTGCTTCATCAGGTTTCCCATGTTGGGCATCCCACCGCCTGCGCCGAATCCGCCGCCACCTCTAAATCTTTTTGCCATAATATTCAACCTTCCTTTCAATCATCAATAATTTCAAATGGAATATCATTTTCCTTCAAGTCTTCAAACACATCTTTCTTTTCAGAAACATCTTCTGTTAAAGATGCTTCTGTGGAATTGTCCGGATTATTGTTTAGAATACTTCCGGCATCCTCTTCCATAATAAACTTGCAATGCATTTCTTTGCCGCAAATCCGTTTAATCGATTCGCTGAGATAATGGATATTGTCTGCTTTATCAAAATACTTTTTTTCGAAGCTTTTGTTGTCCGGAAAGATTATTAGTAGATTATTTTCGTCAACTTGAAATGCTTTGGCTGGTGCTGTAAATGTGTTCAAAAGTTTTTGGCCATAGCTCGACAAGTCTGCTCTTACCTTGTCCCACTGCTCAAATTTTGGTAATGTACTGCTTCCTGATACAGGTTTAGGTTTTGAAATCTCCTTTATAGGCTCTGGTTCTGGTTCGGACTCGGGTTCAATTTCCGGCTCGGGCTCAGGTTTGATTTTAAGTTCAGGTTCAGGTTCAATTTTGGGTTCGGGTTCAGATTCAGGTTTAGGTTCAGGTTTCTTAACCTCAACTGCTTTTGGTGCGTCGGGCTTAACAGTAACTTGTTCAGTCCTTACCCCGCTCTCGAGCAAAGAAAGTCTTGCGAAAATTTCGTCGTTGTCATATGTAAACCACTTGTTGCAAATTTTAATAATCGTGCTTTCGAGCAAGACACGCGAGTTGGCCGTTCTGCTAAGTCTCATCTGTGCCAAAGTCAATTCTCTTATGACGCATAAAATATATTCGCCGTCCATTGTCTTTGCTTGCTCTTCAAGAGTTTTAATATACCGTTTTGAATAATCTGTAATTGAAGATAAGTCCACACCTGACTTGCACAAGACTAAATTTCTAAAATGATTTATTAGTTCGCCCGTGAACAGAGTCAAGTCTTTGCCGTCCATAAAAAGTTTGTGTATCTCGGTAATCAACGCAGGAATGTCACCGGCAATCAGCAACCTCGTGACTTCAACAAAAAAATCATCCTCAACAATTCCCACAGCTTTAACAACTTCATTATATGTGAGGTGTCCTGATTCTGATGAAACGCATCTGTCTAAAATATTTATTGCATCGCGCATTGCACCATCGGCAAGTCTTGATATAAGTTCGAGCGCATCCGGTTCGGCCTTTACGTTCAGCGAATCGCAAATAGTCTTTAAATGTTTTGCAATGCTGTCGGCACCGATTCGCTTGAAGTCATAGCGTTGACAACGCGAAAGCACAGTAGCCGGAAGCTTGTTCGGCTCCGTTGTTGCGAGAATAAATATTACGTGTGCCGGTGGCTCCTCAAGTGTTTTGAGTAATGCGTTGAAAGCGCTGTTGGAAAGCATATGCACTTCATCAATTATATAAACTTTGTATTTTGCTTTGGAAGGAAGATACGAAACATCGTTTCGAATTTCTCTTATGTGATCGACACCATTGTTGGAAGCGGCATCAATTTCAAGAACATCCTGTAGAGAATCTGCAAGAATCTCAAGGCACACTTCACATTTGTTACAAGGATCACCGTTAACAGGATTTAGACAATTGACTGCGCGGGAAAAAATTTTGGCGGCTGATGTTTTACCTGTGCCACGTGTTCCGCAAAACAGATATGCGTGAGCAACGGTGTTATTTGCTACACTTCTTTGTAGCGTTTCAACCACTGATTCCTGCGCCAGAACATCTGCAAAAATCATTGGTCTCCATTTTCGATATAATGCCAGATAAGCCATTTACTGCTCCTCATCTAATAAAAAAATAGGCTGTGCACCTATTTTCGAGAAATGCGTCATGAGAGTTACTGTTGTAAATATCTCAGTATAGGCACCCCTGCGGCACATAAAAGGATTCGCTTACCGCTGCTTTCTTCCGAACCTGACGGAGTTCACAAACTTCTATTGCACAGGACCCACACCTCAACAACATTTGCAACAGGCGTACCCCACGAAACATACCCTGGAACAGGAATTCAGTCCTGCTATAGCGGATTTCAGGTACAGGGCACCGCTAACGCCCCACCTAGCACAGCCAAATCTTAAAACAATATGATATATTGCAACGTAAGTATAACCCAATCCCGCCCAATAATCAACCTCATTTTTTTGCGGACATGCTACATATACATATAAACTGTAGTAGCGGTAAGTGCAAATGTGAAGAAGACAAATAGCCATATACATAAGACAAAAATTGTTTTTTGGGGCAGATTGTATCGTCTGCGAAACTCCAATGCGACCAAATAACTTAACCCACTAATTGCTACAATCAGTGCAAGGTAAAAAACAGGGTTTGCCGAAAACAAAAAGTAGGCAGAAATCGCGCCGGTCAACGCAAATATATAAAATCTTGTAGTTAAGCCGATTACCGCAATGTCTGTAAGCAGATGATGCTTTTGATATCTTCTCCCCACGATATTAACGGTTACAATTATAGCAACAATAACCGCTACACTTAATATGAAATATATTGTACCTGTCATTACCATATCCTCCTTTTATAAATCGTAAATCAACAAATAGTAAAACAAAATTAAAACTGCATACCGAAGGTGTAGCCTACCAGAGCGTCGTACAGTGAATTTGATAAGTTCTTTCTGTCAGCAAAATCACTTTGCCCGGGTGGCGGTGTGGTAAGCCCTACTTCCCCATGCATGCTTAGCTTCAAAGAATAAGTTGCAGGACGAAGGTCCGATGAAGTTCCGGTAATTGAAGTGAAATCAATTTCACTTCCGCTGTTGCTCCAGGCAAAGTCGCCCGTTGTGTTGTAACCAAAAGTCAATTGTTGACTCACATATCCATCCCAAGACATAAGTACAATATCATTTTTGTTTTGCTCTCCGGCAGAGCATACCAGCCAATTCCCTTTAGGAGAAAATTTTGCATTGTTAATTTCTGTGTAAGTGGCTATTGTCTTCTTTGACAACGAATCAGAATTTAAATCACAAACCACAACACTATCCTTTGTGTCTCTTTTTATGTATGCCAGCTTTCCTGCGGCTTCCGAAAAATCAAAAGTTCTGACATTATCATCAAGCTTAGTCAAGTTGTTTGCATAAAAATCATAGCACCACAATGTTCCAAAATTGTTGTCAGTTGGCAATGTTCCGCTCAAGAAAATATATTTCTGAGTTTCAAAACTGAAATGTTGTTTCATAATCGAATTCAAGTTTGAAATCCAAGTGCTATTTTTTGCAAATAGAATCCCATATATTGTTTTTAGGTTTGTATATTTTGTTGCATCAGGATTTTCAT
>JANYKE010000067.1 GCA_025361685.1 Eubacteriales bacterium
ATAATTCCATTCACTTTCCAATAGTGTTGAGTGTTTAATTTAAAATTATGCGTATTATTTTTAATAGCATCAGCTTTCGTTAAATTATGTTCTACTCGAATATAAGAAGAGTCTGCGCCTTTGTTAGAAACAAGTAGTGTCAATTTTCCTAAAGAGTAATTAACGTTTGCAACTGTTTTTATGGTTTTGAATTCTGAAAGGAATAATAATGTTAATAGATAGTGCAAAAATATATGTGAAAGCGGGCGACGGCGGCAACGGGGCAATCACCTGGCACAGAGAAAAATATGTTTCGGCAGGCGGACCCGACGGAGGCGACGGAGGCAAAGGCGGCAATATAATTTTTGTTGGGGACAACGGCAAGTCTACACTTCTTGATTTTAGATATCAGAATAAGTATATCGCAGAGTCAGGTGGCAAAGGTGATGGCAATAAGCGCCGCGGGAAAAGCGGAGACGACCTTACTATTGTCGTGCCGTGCGGAACTATAATTAAAGATACGGATACGGACAAAGTACTAGTTGACATAACGGAGCCCGGTCAGGAATTCGTTGCACTATTAGGTGGCAAGGGTGGCAAGGGTAACAGTCATTTTGCAACGCCGTCCAGGCAAGCACCAAATTTTGCAGAGAATGGGCGACCCGGCGAAGAGGCCAACCTTGTTCTCGAATTAAAGTTGATAGCTGAGGTTGGACTTGTAGGGTTTCCAAGCGTGGGCAAGTCAACAATTTTATCAATGGTATCGTCAGCTAAACCGAAGATTGCCGAATATCATTTCACGACACTTGAACCGAATCTGGGAATGGTGCAGATCGGGATGGACCAAGATTTTATTCTTGCAGATATCCCCGGACTAATCGAAGGCGCACACGATGGACTAGGACTTGGTATTAACTTCCTCAAACATATCGAGCGCACAAAATTTATAATCCATGTTCTGGATGTTGCAGGTGTTGAAGGGCGCGACCCGATAAAGGATTTTGATATTATCAATAACGAGTTGGCAGCGTTCAATCCGTTTCTTGCTGACAAGCAGCAGGTCGTGGCGGCCAATAAGATGGACTTAACCGGCGCCGAAGAAAATTTTGAGCGCGTCAAGGTTGAACTTGAATCGAGAGGCTATGACGTGTTTCCGATTTCCGCGGTAACCGGCGAAGGCCTTAAGGAACTTATGTATTACACATACAGCAAAGTTGTTGCGATTCCGGACGTCGTATTTACGGCGCCTATCGACAATGATATGGTTATATATACAATGAATGACAGAGAAAAACCATTTACGGTCACCAAAGTTGAGGATGCATATGTCATCACCGGCAAATGGATGCTGAAACTTTTTGGTACAATTAATTTGAGCGACTCGGAATCACTGCAGTATTTTCAGCGTGTCATGAAAAGCAAAGGAGTAATCGATTCGCTGATTGCCAAGGGATGTACTGATGGTGACACGGTGCGCATCGCAGATTTTGAATTTGATTTTGTAGAATAGTCGGAGGTTATTATGATTAAGGCAGTTTTGTTTGATTATGATGGGACATTGATAGATACAAACGATATTATTTTGCATAGTCTTCATACAACCTGCCGAGATATACTTAATCGTGAACTAACCGGCGAAGAATTTTTTAATATGTTTGGCCGCGTCCTTGAAGACCAGATGAATTACCTTTGCGCGGACAAAGAAGAAGAGCTTTGCGCTCGCTATCTTGAAATATATTGGGGCAAGCAAGATGAACTTGTTCGCCCTTTTAATAATTTAATTGAAATGCTCGCGCAACTAAAGGAAAAAGGAATCAAGACAGGAATCGTTTCATCGAAATCAATGGACGGAATCGAACGCGGTCTTCAGGATTTTGGATTTGCACAGTATATTGATGCTGTCGTAAGCTCAGACGATACCGATGTGCATAAGCCCAATCCAATTCCGCTCCTAATCGGTGCCAAAAAACTAAGTGTTGAGCCCGGCGAGATTCTCTTTGTCGGAGACAGCCCGTATGATATCGAAGCCGGCAATGTCGCGGGAATGAAAGCTGCACTTATGAACTACACACTTTTCCCCGAGAGCAAATTTTCGGGAATGCAAATCGATTATAGAATATCAGATTTAATTGAAGTGCTTGATATTTTGGAGGGAAAAATATGAAAAGTTATATTTGCAAAAAGGTAGAATACGATTTTATTATTGATGGAGATCTTACCAAGCCGGAATGGAAAGACATTGAGATTATTAATCTTGAAGAAAACACTCATGGCGGAGACCCGATTCAAAGCACACAGGTGCAGGCAATTTGGAGCGATGAGCATTTGTATTTTGCATTCACATGTCAGGATGATTTCATATATGCAACCATGAATAAATTTAACGATAGCATTTGGAAAGAAGAAGTTGTTGAAGTTTTCATCGGTGCGGGCGAGGGCGATGACAATTCGTATCTAGAATTTGAAATCAATCCTCTTAATGCACATTTGCATTATTATATAGTTCCGAATGAGGGAAGAGATCTGCTTGAACAAGTATACGCAAAAATCAAAGATGCAATTGTTAGCAAGGTTATAGTTGACAAGGAGAATAACATCTGGCAGGTTGAGGCAGCAATAAATTTTCGCGAACTGTTTAACATGAAGAGTAAGCCACCCAAGCCCGGAGACAAAGTACGAATAAACTTTTTCAGGATTGATATTTTAGATATTGTTAAAGGTGAAAACGAGCTTTCGGCATGGTCACCGACATATGAAGGAACATATCATAAGCCCGAGGCATTTGGTGAGATGATATTTGTATAATAGAATAAAAATGGAGTATAATTAAAAAGTAATAAATTTATTGTTTTTTTGAAAGAAGGATTAGTATTGAAGAAAATCAAGTTAAGTTCATATTTAAGCATTATCAATACAATCAAGAATTACAAATTATCTTATTTCCGCAGTGATGCGGTGGCGGCAATATCTAATGTAGTAATTGCATTGCCGCAAGCCATGGCTTGTGCACTTATTGTTGGCATTGATCCGGTTTACGGTTTATATACAGTTATGTTAAGTATAGGAATAAGTTCTATTCTTGGAAG